>NZ_JBSGFR010000054.1:0-57302 GCF_053603475.1 Actinoplanes sp. NPDC004185
CTCCGGTATTCAGGTTCTTCTTCGTCGATGAACCCTCTACCGGAGGCCTCTTCGTCTATCGACGACCGACACACCTACTTCGAAACGCGCCCTAGACCGCCCGCGGACGACCGACTCGGCGATCGGCACCCGCCGCAGCGCCGCCTGGCTGACCCGGATCCGTGAACAGGAGACTCCTACAACGAAGCGCGAGTGCACTGTCATGGTCAGGCCGCAGTGGTACAACCAGCAAATGATCCACCGATGAGTGCGCACTCGATCACGCCGCACTCGACGACTCCGGCGGCTAATTCCGCAATAGGCGTTATATCCGCGGCCTGATCAGCAGGTGAGCACCGTTCTGCAGAGGATGGAATCCGAGGTCTTCGAGGAACCTCTTGAGCTTACGGCCGTTCCGCAGGGCCTCGTACCGCTGGACGCCAAGATGCACGCTCAGAAGGGAACCGAGCGTCAAGAGATCCAGCTCGCCACCCTGCTGGCGAATGAACTCATCGATCAGGTCCACAGGGTCGCTGTAAGCGCTCAGATCCGGTGCGGAGCTCGGGATGGGCACTGGCACCGTCGGTGGCGCCGGAGCGACCGGCCTTGGTACGGGCACCTGCGGGTTAGGCTCGACGTCGACGACTTTGTTGGACTCGGTCTGGGTTGCCGTCGGTCGCGGGGTCAAGGTCTTCGGGGGAACGTAAGGAGGCACGAGCTGATGCTTGCCGGGCTTCCACTGGCCACTGAAGTCCACCTCCCAGGCCCGCAGCCCTTCGTAGCTGAAGCCGAGGAAGAAGTCGACGAGTGCATTTTCGTCTCTGGCCCGCCTGAACCTTTCGCGAGGGTTGAACCGGGCCATGAGCCGGCCTTCGCCGACCCGGATCGTTCCGAACTGAGGGCCTTCGATGTCTTGGATCACCCCGGAGACGCGCTTGAGAGGGGCGACGTAATTCCAAAATGAGCCGGACCATTCGCCCAGCTCGCTGAAGTGAGCGAGGGGGCACCACTCCGGGGTGACACCCATCCACTCGTAACTCCACTGGCTGTTGGCCGATCGGGCGAGCTTCGACGCCTTTTCGATGTGGCTACGGATGGCGTCCTGGCTAAACTCGTCACCGCGGTACCAGCGCATGAAGTGAAGGACGTACAGGTAGTAGTGGGCTTCCAGGCTGTCAATGTGCTGAACGACCGATGAGAAGCGGTCAAGAGCGCGTAGCTCGTTGTACTCGGGGAGTCGCCTGTATGCCTGGAACCACGTGCGCAAATCCGAGTCGGTGGGCCTGGTGGATCGCATCGCATTATCAAGACAAACCTCGATTTCACGCAGCTCCCATTCCTCGAGCCTGGCCCAATTGCGTCGGGCCCGCCTGACGTGGGCACGCGCCAGTGCGCGACCGATGGATGCGCGTTCTTCGTTGTCTTCGAGTTGAGCGCGCCACTCTTCCATCAGAAAGTCGATGTTGCCGTATAGAGCCTCGATATCTCGTTCGACGTCGCGGAAGTGACGGCTGGAGATCCCCATCGGGCCGGCCTTCACGTTGCGGTACTCCTCCAGCAAGGTCTCGGCCGAGGCGAATTGTTCGGAGACCCAGTCTGCAACGGCTGAGTCTCCGCCGATCAGCTCCGGAAGGTTGTCGTAGCCTGAGGCACGACGGAGTCGTTCCAGTACGTGCAGGACCAGCTGGACCGGCGTGATGTAGGAGTGCTCGCTCCCCGGTGATTTGACACGAGCCCGCGCGAACGCCTCCATCGCAAGCTGGAACTTCCCGCCGATCTTGTCTCGCAGTTCCTCGGCGGTGACCGAGCGCTCATTGTTGTCAAGCACGGACCTCAACTGCTGTTCGATTGCTATCCGCCGGACTTGGCCGAGGGTGTGGAGGTGAACTGCGTCCTCCCCGTGGGACAGTTCGACGGCGGTCAGCAGGTAATCCTCCGCCTTGGAGTACTCCGCACGGATCTCGTAGGCGAGATGCCGTCCTAAATGGTTCCAGAAATGAGGCTCGTTCGGGCAGGTCGCGGTCAGGCGTTCCAGGACGCGATGGGCGGACTGCTTCGGCAGGCTGGAGATCAGCTCCGAGAAGTTGCCGCCGCGGTTCTCGTCTGCCCTCGTCCGCCTGACGAAGAGGTTCTCCAATAGCCGGAGGGTCTGCAGGTTGTTGGGTCCAAGGGCGCCGGTCAATTGGTCGACGAACTCGACCGACGCATCGGACAGATTGATCAACCACTTGTCCGGATCGGACCCACCAAGCAACTGTTCGAGAACTCGCTCGGCGACCTGGGGGTGCATCAGCCGTGCAGTCGATCCGTCGATCACAGTGATGTGCCGAAGATCGTCGCCCAGTAGGTCCCGCAGTTCCTCATCCAGCGTCCGGCCTGACATGGGATCTGACCACTGCTCGGTAAGCCAGTAACGAAGCAGATGGACGGGCAAACCGAGTTGACCGTACCTCGTGGCGAGGGCGAGGTACTTCGCCACCTGGCGCCTTGCCGGGCTAAGGTTCGAGACGTGGCGTCGCACGAACTCCTGGAGTCCGGAGAACCTCCGCTCGTATGCGCACAGCCCAAAGAAGAACGGCGACAACCACTGCGCGGGCGGGGCGACGAAGTCGAGCCGACCGAGGCGTCGGATTTGCTCCTTGCCGGCGTCGGTTTCAGCCTGATGCTCGTATACTTCGGCGAACTCGGCAGCCTCCGCGGGCTGCATTGGATCTCGCAGCAGGAACAGGCGTCCACCCGGTCCCCCGCTATCTCTGGTGACGTTGGTCCGGTTGATCCAGAGTGTCACGACGTGAACCCTGTTACGGTGCAGTCCGGCGAGTAGATCTTCAAGTTCGGCCTCGGAGACGTGCGCTGCCTCCGCCACCATCAGCACGGTTCGATCTGTGATCTTGACCAGCTCTTCCAACCGGCCAAGAGTGCCGCTGCTGTACTGCCGCAGCAGAACGGTCGGATATCTGGTGCTCAAGTCCCATGCGAGACGGCGAGCTAGGGTAGTTCCGCCGGCGCCTGGTGAGTGCGCCAGCTCGAACTTGACCGGTCGCGATCCGGCGAGGGCATTCTCGAGATCATTCTGCAAGTCGGACTGCAACGTACGCGACACGTCGAGCCGCGCCGCCAGATCCACCCAGCTCGGCGGCCGTCCGCGCCAGAATTCATCGTCTCTCGGCTTCGTGGATGCTGCCTGGGCCAGAAGGCCCGAGTGCAGAATTTCCAGATCTTCGCCCAGCCACAACTGATCTTCGACGGGGATGCCGACCGGGCCTCTGCGACCGGGAATGACGACTGCGGCGGGTGCAACAGTGATGGGGAGGGTGGGGGCGATGGCATCTAAGACGTCGGCGGCGCTGTGCCGACCGTCGCTGGCCTTCGCCGGCAGCTCGACGAGGTGGACGTTGCCCTCATACCGTTCGTCGATGGCCTCATAGACGCGCCTGACCATCCGGTCATTTCTTCCCGACTGCAGCACCAGCACTGAGGCCGCCCGGTTGGCGGTTCGCATCGCTTTGCGGTCGATTATGTGGCGAATGGCCGACAGATAAGTGCGGCGCCAGACGTTAAAGTCGTCCAGCCGAGGCTCCGACCTGGAACTCCACCCGTTTGCGTGCAACCAGATTACGACGTCCCGCTCGATGTCGGGTGTGTTGAGGCCGGCCCATGCGATGTGGCGGCGCAGACCAATGCGGGAACCGAGTATCGAGGAGAGGCCATTTTCATCACTGAGTGAGTCAAAATCGACAATCAAGGCCCATGGGGCGTACGCTAAGTTGCGAATCTGTTCGATTCCGAAACCTTCATCGGCGATGAGGTAGAGGTCTTCGTCGCCGTTTGACTCAAGGAAATGAGCCAGCAGCTTCTGAGCGGTCGACGTATCGACCATGGAAGCCCTGGGCGCGGTTAGGGGTGGCGACAGTCGGTTGGCCTCGTGCTCTCGCACCAGACTGGTCCAGTACTTCGGGAAGTACCGACTGATCAGTACCTTAGTCGTCCATGCCGCATAGAGGAACGCCGCAGCGCGCAGGTCCTCGTCGACCGGGTCCTGTACCGGTTTGGTCGCCCAGTTCAGCCCGGCCGCCACGCGGGCCAGGGGATACTGCAGTTCCCAGATGTCTCGGCGACGCATTTCCATGCGTTCCAAGACGCCGTTTGTGTCGTGACGAATGCCCTCCACGATCTCGACGACGCCTTGGTCGCGGGGCAGCCGAATGACGTTGGACGTGAGCGGGATGTCATCGACGGATGCCAGCACCAAAAGTGGCGAACGCGCGCCGCTGTGCCGCAGCTCTTCAATGAACACGGACATCTCAAGATATGCCTGGTCATAGAGCAGCGGAGTGGGTTCGCCCCAGTTGATGTCGATGATCCAGTATGCAAGATCCTTGGTCCGTTCGGCTCCGGTCACCAGTACATTACGTAGATGCAGGTCACCGTGGGAGGGGCCGCTGAGTGCCGCGGCTTCCTCCCGGCAGAGGTCATGATCGGGTGCCCAAGCATATGCCGGATTGGGAAGATATTCACCCTGATGCATTAATAAAGGTGCCGTATTCGCGCCGAGCCGGTCGGCGACTCGCTGTAAGGCCTGCCACCTTGGGCCTGGCGAGAACAGCGTGGGCAACCAGGACCTGAGCATTGCGCCGATGCTCGTGGCGTAATCGGGCTGGCTGACCCGCTGCAGCTGGGCTTCCAGCAACTCGCCGGAAATCCGTTGCGTGACAGCATGAAGATCGACGAAGTCGATCTCGTCTGCGGCACGCAGACTACGAAGGCCATAGTTGGCAATGCCATAGACGTCGACGCGCATCCGGGTGTCCGCCACGGAAAGCAGCAGTGGAGGCACATGAGACGCCGCGAAGCCGTTTAGGTTTTCAGTGAATGCCAGGTGCATTTGGGATTGCGGATCGGCACGGGCTTCTGAAATCTTGACGATGTACTGGCCGCGCAGCAGTGACCCGTCCGTCGCCTCGCCGACCTCGTCAATGTCGCATACCAGGACCGATGCCTCGGTGAAGCCACCGCTCAGAGCGCGAACCGACACGATATTTCTAATGCTCGGTCGGTTGGTTCGAACCAACTCAAATGCGGGCTCGATGCGCGAGTAACTGCCTCGTTCATCCAATTCGGAGGAATCGATATTCATCGTGCGTCCCCAAGTCAGCCGTCATCACCGGTCGATGCCACACGCTCTTGAGGCTTCGCCTCTGGCGTGGATGACTGCCGTAACGTACCAGCGCCGAGCCACGTTCAGAGTGGCCGATGGGGAAGTTTGACCATTCGGGTGCGGGCGACTCACCGCCAAGCGGAGGTCCTACTACGGCAGCCGCCTTTGAGATCTTGGTGGGGCCGGTGCGCGCAGCGCGGCCACTGCGTGGTCGTAGGTTGTGGACGACATTCGGATCTTGATGGTCGCTGGTCGCAGCGGAGAGGCCGCCGGGCGGCCGCAGGTTGTGGACGGGTGCTCGCCTCGATAGCGGGCCGTTTGACCCGGGTTGAGCCGCGTTTGACGGCGACTGAGTTCGTAATCGGCCTGTTGGCTGAGTTGGAGGTCAAGACCTGCCCGCCGCTGGCGGAGTAGGCCGGGCAAACCCGTCCAGACGCCATGCAACGACTGCTGTACCGGGCGGTGTGGGACGCCGACGCCGCCCGCGACGATCTGCGCGAGGTGAACGCCGAACAGTGTTTCTCACCTACGCAGGCGGGCGGGACACTTCGCGAAACGGGTGGAAACTGGCCACCGACATGATCACCGCCGCGGTCCAGGCCCACACACCGGGTCGCCGCCGACGAGGCAGCTCGTGCGAGCGGCCAAGGTCGCCAGGATTGGAACGCTGCCCCCGGGTCTCGCGTCAACGAGCTCGGCAGGAGCGAGGCGGTTCGGGTACCGCCACATGCGCTTTCACGTTTGCCGGGGTCGCGAGCTGTTGGTAGACCGGATGTGGCACAACCCGAACCGCATTTACGCTGTTCAGGGCCCGATCGTGACGCTGACCGCCGTACGCCGACGCCTACCCTGACCAGCTCACCGATGGCCATCCGCCGCAGTGGCAGCGTCCGACGAATCCGATCCGCGAACAGCTGCGGCCACGGCGGCCCGGCCACCAATGATGGCTCAGGACGGCCAAGGCGGTGACCGCCTTCTGGCGATCTTCCGCTGGCAGAGTACCCGTCTTCGGCTCTCGCACCACCACGACCGGTACGCGGCGCTTCGCTCCTGACATGGCCAGAACAACGACCGCACGGCCACGCCGCAACGACACCCGAACCGCCAGGGCCGGCTCATTCCGACCTGCCACCAAGGCTTGAAGTGGGCACCGGACGGGCGACGCATCGCTATCAGCCTCGCCGAACAGATCCGCATTTGGGATTCGACAACAGCGGCTGAATACGTTCGATGTATTAGCCGTCAAAGGGTCGATTTGCTGTGCTGGTCCTCGGATGGCACCTACCTGGCCAGCGCCGGCGGCGAATGGATTACCGTCTGGAACAGCGCCGACGGCAAACCCCTCACCGTCATGCGGACCCCATCGGCAGCCACGTTGTTGGACCTTCGCTGGGGCGACCGCCTGACATTGACCTTCGATGACGGCTCCACCGCAACTTGGGACATACCCCTCAAGGTACAACGCAGTGACCTCGACGTCGCCGCCCGTCGACGGCTCACCGAGAACGATCGGCAGCGATACGGGTTGCCGCCTGCGGCAGCAAGCGATTCGCCGGCTCTGCCATCCGAGAGACCTAAGCGGTGAAGCGGCAGGCGAACGATCTTTGCTCTCTAGGCGTGGGAAAGGCGTGGCGGGTTCCCCAACCGACAGTCTTAAAGATCAGCGCCTCACTCGAGCGGCGCATCGGCCCCGCCCGTCTCACCTCATGAGCGGCAGCACTCTAGCGGCGATGACCGTGTGCGTATCCGATGTGTTGGGCCTCGGACACAGATTTCGTCTATGAAATAGGCCGCTGACCAGCGATTATACGGTCGGCGGCCTTACTCGTTCTCGGAGCTCCAGTCCCCGTGGGAACACGGTGGGAACACCGCCTTCTTGGCGGCGTGGTTCGGGAGGCGTGGCGGGTCGCCAGGGCAGCTTGGGAGACGGGCGCGATGGCCTCCATCGAGACTCGCAAGACCAAGGGAAAGATCACTCCCTACCGGGGGAAGCGGCGCACAGGCGGGACCCGCGACGGCGCTTGGGACGGCACCACCTTCGACGCCCACGCCGACGCGAAGCGGTTTAAGGCATTGGTCGAGGTGTATGGCCACCGGTGGCCGCCAGCCGAAGTGTGTTGATCGCCGAAGGCTTCGCCTATCTCGTACCGGGCGCTGTGGCAGCGCCGTAGGCGCTGGTGGGGATAGCACCGCCGTCGGTTGTGACGTTCGAAGCGTTCGCTCTGGAGTAATTGGAGAGGTTGATCAAGTCGAACCCGGAGACCAGGCGCAAATACCTCGAACGCCTTCGCGTGCATGTCTTCCCGGTCATCGGTGAGCGTCCGATCGTCGAGATCACCCGGCGGGAGATGCGGCTGTGGCAGGAAGGCCTGCTCGCCAAGGAGTTGTCCCCGAAGACCATCCAGAACATCCGCGGCGAGACCGTGTCACCGATTTTCGAGGCGGCTTGCCTGCCCGGTGAGGATGACGAGCCGCCGCTGCGGACCTACAACCCGCTCAAGGGGTTGAAGCTGCCGGATCGCAATCGGCCGGCGCGGGAGATCGTCGAGGATCAGCACGAGGCCGCGTTCGTCATCGAGGCGACGTACGAGGTTGATCCGAGCGCTGCTGACCTCATGCTGACGTTGCTCGTCTGACAACCCTCAAAAACACTCATTGAACCGCCCATTCACCTGTGCCCAGCTGGCGGTGCAGCCACGCCGCGCGGGCAGCGATCGCGTCCCTGGAGATCGCGTCGGACGGCGCCACGACGTCGAACCCGTGGAAACCGCCGGGCCAGACGTGCAGCTCACTGCGGCCGCCCGCCTGCCACAGACGGCTCGCGAAGGCGACGTCCTCGTCCCGGAACGTCTCGGCTGAGCCGACGTCGATGAAAGTGGGTGGCAGGCCGGACAGGTCCTCGGCGCGGGCCGGCGCGGCGTACGGGGACACCTCCGGGCCCCCGCGCACGGCCTCGCCGAGGAGCGCGTTCCAGCCGGTCTCGTTGGAGCGGGTGTCCCAGATGCCGATGCCGCGCATCTGGCGCGCCGAGGGCGAGTCGTTGCGGTCGTCGAGCATGGGGCTCAGGAGCAGCTGTCCCGCGATTGTCGGGCCCCCACGGTCACGGGCCATGAGGGCGACGCCTGCGGCCAGTCCGCCGCCGGCGCTCATGCCGGCGACGACGATGCGGCCAGGGTCGACGCCGAGCTCGTCGGCGTGCTCCGATAGCCAGCGCAGACCGGCGTAGCTGTCCTCGACAGGACCCGGGTGGGGAGTTTCCGGCGCGAGCCGGTACTCGACCGAGACCACCGCCGTGCCCAGCGGTTCAGCCAAGTCCAGCATTTCCGGGAGGCCGAACCGGTTGTCGCCGGCGATCATCCCGCCGCCGTGGATGAAGTAGATGGCCGGCACTGGCGTGCGCGCGTGTCGCGGGAGGCAGACGAGTAGCGCGACGTCCGGGTCCCCGTCCGGACCGGGCACGGTCCTCGCGCGTACGAGGTAAGCGCCGTGACGCGACAGGACGTCGTCGGTCGGGGTGGGTACGCCGGGGACGGGCCGGCGCATCTCGACGATGGTGTCCGGGCGGTACGCGTCCGGGGGGCGGATGCTGGTCAGCGCGTCCAGGACGGGGGCGAGTTCCGGATCGAAGGGCGGTGGCGGTCCGACCGGCTGGACGGGTGACGGTGCGGGGACGTGAGTGGTCATGGGTCCTCTTCGTCGGTGACTTATCGGGTGGTCTGGACGGGGCGGCCACGATCTCCTCGAGGCCGCCCCGCCGTCGGCTCACACGGTCGGGACCGTGCCGCCGTCGATGACGTACTCGGCGCCCACGATGGCCGAGGCACGGTCCGACACCAGGAACCCGACCAGGTCGGCGATCTCCTCGGGCTGGGCGAACCGCCCCAGGGGAACCCCGCCGAGGGAGTCGTAGATCGTCTGCTTGGCGGCCTCGCGGGTCAGCCCGTTGCCCTCGGCGATCCGGTCCACGAACCGCTCGTAGGCTTCGGTCTCGATGCCGCCGGGGCTGATCGCGTTGACCCGCACGCCGCGCGGCGCGAGCTCGTTGGCGAGGCCCTTGCTGTACGTACGCAGCGCCGCTTTGGCTGCCGCGTACGCCAGTGACGCGTCGTACTGCGGTAGTTCCCGCTGAATCGAGGTGAAGTGCAGCACGACACCGGACCCGGCCCCGGCCATCGGCGGCAGGAGGGCCCGGTCGAGCCGCACCGCACCCAGGAAGTTCAGGTTCAGTTCGGTCAGCCACTGCTGTTCGGTGATGACCGCGAACCCACCGGACGGCGTCGAGGCGCCCCCGACGACGTGCACGAGGATGTCGAGCGCGCCGACGGACTCGGCGATGCGGTCCGCCACGAGCTGCGCGCCCTCGACGGTCGACGTGTCCGCCTCGATGAACCGGTCGGGGCGCTCGTACCCGTCGGGCATCGTCCGGGCCGTGGTCCACACGTCGGCGCCCATCTCTCGCAGGCGGGTGACGACGGCCTTGCCCGAACCCTTCGACCCGCCCGTGACGAGCGCGTGGCGGCCGTCGAGGCGGTCACGTTCCTTGCTGGTCATTCTTCCTCTTCCTTCTGACGGATGGGTGGTGTGCGGTCGGGCTCAGGCCTCGTGGTTGGCGATGACGAGCTCGGCCACGAGGTCGCCGCGGAGGGTGAAGCGGTAGTCCAGGTCGGCGACGCCGCCGGGGAAGGTGCCCTCGAGGCGCAGGGTCACCACCCAGTGGTCGTCGTCGACGCGGCGGGCGCCGATCTGCTCGGTGGTGTACTCGAACTCGGCGCCGGCGTCGCGCAGGAACGCGTGCACCTCATCGCGGCCCCGGAAGGTCTCGTTCTGGTCGACGATCACGACGTCTTCGACGAGGAACGACGAGGCCGTGTCGGCGTCGTGCACGGTGCTGGCTGCGAGGAAGTCGCGGACGGTGGTCGGGAGGATGTCGGAGCGAAGGTCGTTGTTTGTCATGTCGCCACCGTGCGGCCTCGCGGGGCCGGAGGGTCAAGCGCTGGACCCTCCCCCTGGGAGAGCCTGCACACTGAGGGGGTGCTGACGATCGGGGAGTTCTCGCGTTTGACCCACCTGAGCGTGCGGACCCTGCGCCGCTACCACGAGGGGAAGCTGCTCGAGCCGGCCGTCGTGGACGGGACGACCGGCTACCGCTATTACTCCGTCGAGCAGATCCCGACCGCGCAGGTCATCAACCGGCTCCGCGAGCTCGACGTCCCCTTGAACGACGTGCAGCAGATCCTGCGGACGCCGGACCCCGGCGTCCGGGCGACCCTGGTCGCGGATCACCTGCGGCGCTTGGAAGCGGAGCTGGATCGCACCCGGGCCGCGGTCACCTCGCTGCGCCGCCTCCTGCAGCCCGACCCCGCGCCGATCGAGGTCGAGCTGCGTGCCGAACCCGCCCGCGAGGTCGCGGCGGTCGAGGCCGTGATCGGCCACGCCGACGTCGAGGCGTGGTTCGCCGGCGCGATGGCCGAGCTGGAAGCGGCCGTGGGCGCGAGTGCGACCGGACCGCCGGGGGGTAACTACGACAACTCCCTGTTCGAGGAGGGCCGCGGTCGGGTGCTGGTCTATCTGCCGACCGCCACCCCGCCGCGCACCGGACGGGTGCACGCCGCGACCCTGCCCGCCGCGGAACTGGCGGTGACCACCCACGTCGGCGAGCACGAGGGCGTGGACGTCACCTACGGCGAGCTCGGTGCGTGGGTCGTGGAGAACGCGATGTCGGTGGCCGGGCCCGTGCGGGAGGTTTACCGCGTGGGGCCCCGGGATGCGAGCGATCCGGCCGCCTGGCGCACGGAGATCGGGTGGCCGGTGTTCCGCGTGACATGACGACGTGTAGACAGCGGACCGCCGTCCTGGCCGACTTCCTGGCGGTAACTGCGTCACTCCGGCGACGCGCATCAGCTCGATCGATGGCCACGGCACCTTATCGGCCGTCGTCCCGCAACGACCTGACGCTAGGCAGGCCCTGCAGCGCCCACCGATGGCACTCGACTGGGGTCATTCCGGCTCGGTGGCAGGCGCTACGGCGTCAAAGACTCGCTCATACCACGGGCTGCGCGGGCCGCATACGGGTGCCAGTCCCCGGCAGCCGCGCGCTGCCATGCCACGGCACTGCTGATGTCGATGCCGAGACAGCGGGCGAGGACGGCGGCGGGCAGCTCGACGGCGAGTTGGATGAGCGCGGCGATGCGGGCGGCGCGGGCGGTCAGGCCGGCCGCCGCGAGCCGCTTGCGCAGCGTGGCAGCGCTGATGGGATGGCTCCACGGTCGGCCGGGAAACAGCCACGGTGCGCCGGCTCTGCAGGTACACCCCATCTGGCCGGACAAACGCGAGAACCCGGCATGTTGACTGAACTAAGCCGGCTCGGGAAGGGTCGTTGATCTCCCTAGGCCGGAAGGTGGATCTTGTCTGCTCTCGTACGGGTGCTTCCGCGACTGGGTGCGGTGGTGTCGATGGCGGAGTCGCCGTGGTGGTTGGTGCGCTTCCCGACCGCTGCGCATGAGCCGTCACGGGCTTGGCTGCGTGATCTCGCGGCGTGCGATGTCAGCCGGGGGACGGTGCGCAGCTACGGCTACGACCTGTTGCGCTGGCTGCGGTTTCTACACGCCATCGATGTGGCGTGGGAGCGTGCGGAGCGTGTGCACGTCCGGGCGTTGGTCGAGTTCCTGCGGGAGGCTCCGAACCCGTCACGGGCCGGTCGGCCGCCGAGTGCGCCGGCGCTGGGCTCGCGGAACCGGGTCACGGGTAAGGCGTACCTGGGTGCGGGGTATGCACCGCGGACGATCAATCATCAGCTGACGGTGTTGCACGGGTTCTACGCGTTCGCGATGGATTTCGATCTCGGGCCGCTGGTCAACCCGGTTCCGGTGCAGCGGGCGAGCGACGGTGGGCGCCCTCGCGCTCATCAGAGTCCGCTGGAGCCGGTGCGGTTGATACCGCGGGCGGCCTATCGGCAGCGGGTGCCGAGGACGGCACCGCGCAGCATCCCGGATGACGCGGCGGAGCGGTTGTTCGCCACGTTGACCTGTAACCGCGATCGGGCGCTGGTGGCGTTCTACCTGTCCAGCGGGTCCGCGCGTCGGAGTTGCTGGGGTTGCGCTTGGAGCGCATTGATTACGGCCGCCGGACGATCACGGTGGTGTCGAAGGGCAGCCGGTCACTCGACGAGGTCCCGGCGTCGGCGGACGCCTTCGTCTGGCTGGCGCTCTACCTGGCTGAGCTGGGCAGTCCGCCGGCGGTCGAAGGGCCGGTGTGGTGGACGCGACGCGCTCCGCGCCGGCCGTTGACCTATCACGCCGCGCGGGCGGTGCTGAGCCGGGCGAACACACTGCTGGGCACGGATTACTCGCTGCATGATCTGCGGCACACGGCGGCGGCCCGGATGGCCGCCGACGACAACTTCACCCTGGTGGAGGTCCAGGCCATTTTGCGGCACGCCTCAATCCACAGCACCCAGATCTACCTGCAGCCGCGCTTGGAGGACTTGGTCGCCAAGGTGGCCGAGCTGCACGAGCGTCGCGTCACCGCCGCAGGTGTAAGACCGAAGATTCCGGACGGCTATGACGCCGGCGAGCTGACCGAGCTGCTGGGTCTCGGCCGGTGACCGGCACCCTGAAGACCACCGAGTTCGATGCTGTCGCCGCCATGTTTGAGCCGGTAGCGGCTGACGGTCGCTTCGCTGCCGACGGCCGTGTCCGGCACCTGGCGGCCTATGACGCAGGCCAGCCGGCCGCGCCGCGCCCGGACGGCGGCCCCGGCGTGGATGCTGGTGGCCGGCGCTGACGTGGTGGCGGAAGTGGCACGGCACCACGTTGAGCTTCTGCCGCCGCATCCCAAGTCGCGCCGTGCCCTGCTGCGGCACACGCGCGTCCTGCTCGGCTGGTTACAGCAATTTCCTGGCGAGGACTGGGAGCAGCGCTGGCTGGCCAGCGGCGCGGACTGCGCACCGAGATCCTGGACCACGCGGGTCGCCGAAGACGCGGGGGGTTCGCCCCGGTTGTTCGCACAAGCCCTGGCGTTGCTGTTGCTGAGCCGGGTACTGCGACCGTCGTATTCGTTCCAGCTCAACGCCAAGTTCGGTGAGCTGTTCAAGCGGTTCCCCTTGCTGCACGACAGCGAACAGTTCGCCCAGCTGCGGACCTTGACGCCTTATCGGCGGGCGGTGACCCGGGCGCAGATCGACGCCGAAGCGGGTCTGATCCGGGTACTTGTCCGCACCGGTAAGCGCTTCGGTGAGGTCACCGCCGAGGACCTGCTCACCTACGCCGATCTGGTGAAGACGTCCGGCCGTAACCGCCGCGAGCACTTGCTCTGGGAGCTGCTGGTTATGGCCGGCCCTCTCGCAGGCGAGCCGACGACCCTGCGAGCGGTGTGGACGGTGAAGGGGAACAGTCGCCAGCACGACGCCGCGCACGTGCTGGACCGCTACGGCCTGCCGCCGAGCCCGGTCCGCGACGTGCTGATCGACTACCTCACCGAGATCAGGTCCGGCTTGGATTACGGCAGCTGGTTGCACCACGTGCATACGCTCGGGCGCGCGTTCTGGTGGGAGATCCTGCAGATCAACCCCGGCCAGGCCGACCTACGACTGGCGCCGCACGTCATCACGCAATGGCGCGAGCGGCTTGCCGTGACCGCCGCGGGTGGACCTCGTCGTGACGTGCACAGCCTGCTGTTCAGAGTCCGGGCCTTCTACCGCGACCTGCAACAGTGGGCACTCGACGACCCCGCCCGCTGGGGTATCTGGGCCGTACCGTCGCCGGTGCGCGCTGCCGACGCCCGCGGGCCGAAGAAGGCCAAGCGGCACCAGCAGGCCCGCACGCAGCAACGGACCCGCGTGCTGACCCCGCTTCTGCCCCATCTTCTGACCGCCGCGACGGCACGCCGCGACTGGTCGACACGGTTACTGGCCGCCGCCGAGGCCGCCGGTCACAACCAGGCAGTCGAGGTCGACGGCGTGAGCTATCGCCGGTTCGACCCACCGGCCAGGACCGCCCGACTCGCCCGCTGCCGGACCTGGTTGCTGCGTTCAGACGGCAGCCGATTCGACGTCAGCGTTACCGAGGCGGACTGTTTCTGGGCCTGGGCGCTGATCGAAACGCTACGGCTGACCGGCTGCCGCATAGAGGAGGTCCTTGAGCTGACCCAGCTGTCGCTGCGTCACTACACCCCACCGGCCACCGGCGCAGTCGTGCCGCTGGTGCACATCACGCCTTCCAAGCTCGATACCGAACGCCTCGTGCCGATGACTCCCGAGCTGGTCAGCGTGCTACTCGCTGTCGTGCGCCGTGCCCGCGCCGAGGACGAGCGCATCCCGCTGTCGATCCGCTACGACCCCCACGACCGCATCCACGGCGCACCGCTACCGCACCTGTTCTCCCGCCCGGTCGGCGCCCGCCACGAAGTCCTCTCGAACCACTACGTCAGAACCATCCTCAACGCCACCGCGGACGCCGCCGGCCTCACCGACAACGGCGAACCGATCCGGTTCACCCCGCACGACTTCCGACGGCTGTTCACCACCGAGCTCGTCGGCGCCGGCCTGCCCATCCACATCGCCGCGACCCTGCTTGGACACCTCAACCTCGACACCACCCGCGGCTACACCGCGGTCTTCCCCGACCAGGTCATCGAAGCTCACCGCAAGATGGTCGAGCACCGGCGCAGCCTGCGGGACTCCCACGAGTACCGCACCGTCACGCCGGACGAGTGGGCCGACTTCGAGCAGCATTTTCTGCTGCGCCGGGTCGCGCTTGGCGACTGCTTCCGGCCCTACGGCACGCCCTGCATTCATGAGCACGCTTGCACCCGCTGCCCGTTCCTGCGGCTCGACCCCGCCCAGGAACCACGGCTGAACACCATCGAGGCCAACACCGAGGAGCGGCTCGCCGAGACTCGAGGCAAGCAGTGGCTCGGCGAAGTCGCTGCTCTCGAAGAGAGCTTGCGGCACATCCGCGGCAAACGGTCCCAGCTGCCATCCCAGCAGTCCACACCCGCGTAACTGCAACCGGTGTCACCGGCTTTCACCGATCAGAATTCTTCCGCCACGTCGTCAGTTCTGGTAGCTCTCTCGCACCGCTGGAAGGATTAATGACCATGACCGACGCTAGACGGCAGGGCGCCGACGAGGCCACGTTCATCGCGGCGGTCCGCGCGGAGGATTCCGGGCAGTTCGTGCTCCTGACCGAGCGCCACCGGCGTGAGCTGCAGGTGCACTGCTACCGGATGCTCGCGAACTACGCGGACGCTCAGGACATGACGCAGGAAACGTTTCTGCGAGCGTGGAACAAGCGGGAGTCGTTCAAGGGTCACGCTGCCCTGCGGACCTGGCTGTACCGGATCGCGACGAACGCCTGCCTTGATTTCCTGGAGAAGCGCAACGACCGCACACCCGTACCGTCCGGGCTGCCCGACCCGGCCTCCGAGGTGCTGTACCTGCAGCCGTACCCCGACCGGATGCTCCCCGAGGACCCACAGGAAACGGTGGTGGCGCGGGAGACGATCGAGCTTGCGTTCATCGTCGCAGTCCAGCATCTGCCGCCGCGGCAACGGGCGGTGTTAATCCTGCGCGACGTCCTCGGCTGGCCGGCGTCGAAGGCCGCCGACGCCCTCGAGCTGACCATCGCGTCGGTGACCAGCGCGCTGCAACGGGCCCGTGTGACGATGCGCGAGCAGCTGCCCGACCGCCGCCTCGACTGGCGGAGCCCCGCCACGCACGAGCTGTCCGATGACGAGCGCGGCGTGGTGAAGTCGTACATCGACGCCCATGAGCGCAACGACCTCGACGCGCTGATGTCCCTGCTGCGCGACGATCTGCGCTTCGCGATGCCGGCCGAGCCGGGCACCTCGGTCATGACGGCCAAGGACGCGGTGGACGGCTGGGTCTCCAATGGGCTGTTCAAGCCCGGCTACGACGACTGGCGCTGTATCACCACGACGGTCAACCGCATGCCAGCCGCCGCGCTGTACCTGCGCACTTCCGACGACCCGCAGCACCGGCTATTTACCATCGCGGTCCTGCACATCGTCGACGGGAAGATTGCCGAGCTCACCGGATTCGACGCCACCGACAAACCGTGGCTGGGTCTGCCCCCGACGCTGCCATAAGACAAGAGCCCCATCGTCGGATGAGTCCAGCGCACGGACCGCCGTCACCGAAGTCACCGTCGAACGAGCACGCCGACCAGCTGAACACCAACGCGAGAACGCGAACACCGCCGCCCCGCCGGCGTTGCCGACGGGGCGGCGTCATGCCCGAAGAACATCGTCACAATCAACGACGCCCTCGTCCCTCATCTTCAAGTCGGTCAACAGCTCACTCGGAACGCAAGGAAGGTTCCTCATAGCCGAGGGCCACGGTGGCCTTACGAGCCGAGCATCTGGCCCGTACTCATCGCCTCGTCTGGTATCGGGTCAGCACCACGCCGCCGGGAAACGTCCGCGTCTCCACCAGGTTCAGGTTCACCCAGCTGTCCAGGGCCGTGAAGAACGGCGTGCCGCCGCCCACCAGGACCGGGTATGTGACCAGCACGTACTCGTCGATCAGCCCGGCCCGCATGGCCGCCCCGGCGAGCGTCGCGCCGACGATGTCCATCGGGCCGCCGGCCTCGGCCTTGAGCCGGGTGATCTCGGCGACCGCGTCGCCGGTGACCAGACGGGTGTTCCAGTCGACCTTGTCGATCGTCGAGGAGAACACCACCTTCGGCATGTCCCGCCAGCGGCGGGCGAACTCGATCTCCGCCGGGGTGGCGCCGGGCCGCTGGTCGGCGGTCGGCCAAGGGGAACTCATCACCTCCCACAGCTTGCGCCCGTACAGCGCCAAGCCCGTCGCCCCCACCCGATCGGACCACCACTGGAACAGTTCGTCACTCGACGACGAGTCCGGTCCCTCACCCCCACTCCAGCCGAGGTCGTCGCCGGGCGCGGCGATGTAGCCGTCCAGGGTCACATTCATGGCGAAAGTCAGTTTCCGCATCAAGCCAGCCTCTCGTGAGTCGATCTCACACGTACAGACGGGCGCGGCGCGGAAACCTAATCGGTGCGCGATCTGCGCCCCAGCTGCCGCGGATTCCCGGAGTCGAGGTGGCGGTGCGATACCGGCGCGCCTCAGTCGGCGAAGCGGACGTCTACGGCGATTTCTACGACCACATCAACACCGCGGTCCACGCCCACGACCGCAGCGGCATGATCACCGCCGTGCTCGCCGAGCTGGACCAGCGCACCGGACGACGACCTGCTCAACCCCGACACATGACGCTTACGACGTCAGGCGGCCTCCGACAGGTGAATGCTCCTGACCGCGCTGATCGGCGTGCAGTTCTGGACCTACGGGCGCACCTTGCCCTGACCAACTTCGGTGCGTGAATAGTCGACCGGCTTGGTACTTGCAAAGTTCAGTAAATGAACCCGTCGAACTTCGGCTCGTACGCGCCGCCCCCGCGGCACATCCGCGGCTCCGGAAGCTCGGCGACGCCGATCGCTCGCATCGGCTCGACAGATGGCCTGAGCACCTCCTGACGCTAGCGATCAAGCAGCGAACAACGTGCCGTAATGACCATCTTGCACCGGCTTAGCGCTGAGCCTGCCGGTGAACTACAACGCTGTTCTTCGATCATCGATCTTGTCGTTGAGCTGCAGAGACGCGATGGTGGAGTGATCGGCGGACGCTCGATCACAGGGAAGCCATGAGCCTTTGCATCGGCAATGCTCACCCCGGGGTCGAGGTCCGCCGTGACCGCGCCCACCCGCGGCAGGCGAAGCGATTCGGCCGGATCACCGACCCCGGCTACGCCAGGCGACTCGCCGATGTCGCGGTGTGTCTGCATCCGCTCGGTGCACGGTAAAGCTGAAATTAGAACAGGTGTTCGGTCGTGTCTTCCCCCACGGCATCGCGTCAGCGTGCCCGTAGGAGGAGGAGCAATGCCCGGCAAGCCCGCGCGCCCGACTCGACCTGCATGGTCCGGCGACCGTCGGATCGCTGGGCCCGATGACGTGCGTCGGCTGCTGCGCGAGGTCAACGCTGCCGGGCCGAGCCGCGACACCACGGCGCTGGCCACCCACCTGGTGCAGCCCGTCGAGGACTTCGGCCTAGCCGACTCGGATCTCGCGCGGGTCCTGCCCGCCCCACCGGCGATCGCCGGCCTGTTTCCCTGGCCAGGCGGTATCCGGCGCGGTGCGACTGTCGCCGCTGTCGGATTGACCTCGCTGGTCATCGCGCTGCTCGTCGAGGCGATGAGCACCGGATCGTGGGCCGCAGTCGTGGCAATGCCGACCTTTGGCGCCCTCGCCGCCGCCGAGGCCCGCGTACCACTGGAGCGCCTGGCTCTGATTCCCGAGCCCGGTCCCGACTGGCCGACCGTGGTGTCCGCGGCCATCGACGGCGTCGACATCGTCGTCGTGGCCACTCCGGACACGGTGGGCGACAGCGTGACCCGCGCTGTGATGAACCGGGCACGGCAGAAAGGCACCGTGCTCATCCCGACATCGGCGTGGACCGGCTGCGACCTGACCATCACCCTCACCGGTCGGACATGGTCCGGGCTGGGGCACGGCCACGGGCGACTGCGCAACCAGGAGATCACCATGCAGGCGGTCGGGCGTGGCCGGGCAGCGCGGCCCCGCACCGTCACGATGCCCCATTCGCCTGGACCGGCCGGGAGCCCGGCTGTAAGCCGTCTGACGGCTCCCGCGCACGGCACGAGTCGTCAGACGCTGAATCAGCGGATCCCTGGCCTCGAGTAATTCCCGGAACGCCATGTAAGCCGGCGGCGATACCGGCGCTCAAACGGGTCGCCGAGTCGACCACCCGGACCTCGCATGTGCCGGCAAGCTCCGGTCGAAGTGCCCGGTCGCCGCGCCGCGCGCGCGATACGACCAGACTGGTCGTAGGGCTAATGGCGACTCTGTTCGGATCTGAGGAGGTCCGACCTGGGGCCGTCTGGAGCTGGCGTCGTTGTCGCGGGTTCGTTGTGGCTTGTCATCACAGCGGATCGATAGTTGACGGCCGTCGGGGGGAGGGAAATATCGACGGGTGCTTCAGTCCTCGTCGGTGATCCAGATGCGGCCCGGCTGGGCATGGGCGCGCTCGTCTCGCGACACCACCAGGCCGAAACCGCCACCGTCGCGATCGCGGCCGCGTACCAGGTCGACGCCCATAAGCCTGAACGAGTCTCCCGTGGCGGCGTCACGCAGCATGACGCCGGAACGTACGGTCCCGTGCCGGACCGTGCCGACGACAATGAGTCCGTGGCGCTGTGGGATGTCGAAGACGTCAAGGACCTCAAACTCGAACTGTGCCACGGTGATGAGTCTGTCATCGCGCGCTTGACGCGACGTCCTCGCCCGCAGCGTACCCACGGTGCGAGGGGATGAGCGTATGCGTACACCTCCGCTGGTCTGGGCGTTGACGCACGCGGCGAGGTCCGAACGTGGACCGGGCCGGGCTGGCCGGCCCGGCCGGTGGCGATGATGTCGCCCAGGACTGAGGGCTGCGGCGCGCCGGAACGTCGGCGTTGGCGCGCGTTGTCGGGCGGGCGACGCCGATTTAGATCGGATCTCGGCGCCGGTTTGCAGGCGGAGACAGGTGTCGGCGTTCATGAGATTGATCGCAGGGGTGGCTCTGAGAGTTGATCCAGACCGCAGGCGTAGGTTGACTGCCCCGTACCCATCAATGCACTCAGCCTGGGAGCCGAACGACCGACAGAGATGAACGTCGCTGAGATGTCGACCACGGCGGCAAGCGCTACCTGTGCCTTTCAAGGACTTACTGCGCTCCAAGCGCAGCCACCGGCCAAGCGGCATCAACGGCCATGAGCGCGCCCGACCGTGTCCCACGCTTGGCCGGCGTACGCGTCGACGTCCACCGGTATCCGGATTCGCCGACGAGAGTGCGTTCGAGCGGGCCGTCCCAGACTCGAGAATTCTCTTCCCGGGCATAGGGAAGGTTGATGCGTCACTCGGCAAGGGTGGCCTCGTCGAACTCGAGCACCGTGTCATCTCGTCGACGGCAACGCGTCATCGACGATCCACGCCGTGCTCACGACGGGCTCAACCGCGGCAAGCCTGGCTCCACGCACCACCTGATCTGCGACGGCAACGGCATCCCGATCTACGTGCTGACCGGCGGCGCCGGTGGCTTCAGGGCCATCACCGGCGGGCGGCTCGCAGGGTGTCCAGCAGGGCGCCGACAGCGGGCTTCGGGTGAAGACGGTCGTCCCACGGCAGTTCGTCGCCGGGTTCGAGCGGGTAGCTGTCGTGTTCGGCGGTGGAGCCGTAGCGATCGGTGATGCCCCAGATGGTGAACGAGGTGCAAGTCGGCTCGGCCAGACAGGCGCCGAGCACGCCGGCGAACTGGGCAGCCTGCACACGCGGTGATTCGCCGTACACATCGATCTCGGAGACGCGCGCGGACAGGCCGAGCTCGGCCAGCGCGGCGATGTGGGACCGGAGCACGGTTGGGTCGATGTGGTCACCGGCTTCGTGGATGTGACTCTGGAAGCCGACCCCGTCGATGGGCACTCCCCGTCCCTTGAGGCGGACGACCAAGGCGTACAGGGCGTCCCAGCGGGGGCCGTCGGCCTCGGCGCCGAACTCGTTGAGGTACAGCTTCGCTCCGGGGTCTGCGGCGCGGGCGGCGGCGAACGCCTTGTCGATGTACGACTCGCCCATGGCCTGCTGCCACAG
The DNA here is from genome assembly GCF_053603475.1 of Actinoplanes sp. NPDC004185. Taxonomy (NCBI): domain Bacteria; kingdom Bacillati; phylum Actinomycetota; class Actinomycetes; order Micromonosporales; family Micromonosporaceae; genus Actinoplanes; species Actinoplanes sp. NPDC004185. Next base: position 20,819 of record NZ_JBSGFR010000054.1, read on the forward strand.
GTGCTCGCGCAGGCCGGGGCCGCCGTCGGGTCCGTCGTCCTCGGACAACGGTTCGTTGACGACGTCCCATTCCGCGACCCGGCCGCGGTAGTGACCGACGACGGTCCGGACATGACCGGTCATGACGCGTGCTCGGTCGGCGAGTGCGACGTCCTGCATCCAACGCGGGTTGGCCTCGCCGAAGACCAGGGTGTGCGCGTGCACCGTCATGTGATTGGCGGCCGCGAAGTCGACCAGCAGGTCGCCCTCGGCGAAGTCGTAGGTGTCCGGCCCGGGGTGCACGAACTGGGGTTTGAGGTCGTTCTCGGTGGTGAGCATCGAGAAGTGGGTGGCGGCGAGGGTGCGATAGCCTGCGTCGCTGAGCAGTGGTGCGGCCGCCATCGCGGCCCCGATCGGTAGCCGGCGGCCGCTGGCTTCGGCCAGGCCGCGCAGGGAGTCCCCGGGCGGGGCCGGCTGCCCCGTCAGCGGGGTGTCACGGATCTCGACGCTGCCGCCGTCGCGCGCCGTGGCCTCCAGCGCCGCCAGCGTCCAGTCCGGCCCGCCCGGCACGCCGTCGACGCCGAATGTGACCGAACCGGAGTCGAACACTCCCGGATCTGCGACAGTCACTCGGGCCTCGCCGGCGGACAGCACCAGGTCGCCGCCGTGACGTTCCAACCTGATGGCGACCGTTCCAGCAGGCCCGGCCGGGGCGGTCCGCTCCAAGGCCGGCTCGGCGGAACCGCCGTCCCAGACGCTCAGGCGCAGTTCGCGGTCCGAGACCGCGACACGCAGGCCCCGCCGGTTCTGTCGCCACTCGTCGTAGACGATCGGCACCTCGCCGTACAGGTAGAGCGACGCCACCTGGCCGGCCTGACGGTCCAGCGTCGCGCTCACCTGAAAGTCGCCGCGAACCCGTAGCTGCGGGCCGCGCAGGTTCACCGGCGGATGGGGCTGCCCGCCCGTGCCGTCCTGAAGCACGATCTGCCGTCCCAGGCCGTGGATGCGCACACCGCCGGGGCCGGCGGTCGCCCCAGGAAAATGGCTCCAGTCCCCGGCGAGCAGGTCCACGCGGCCGGACGTCCGGGCGGTGCTGGATACGCTCGGCCGTGCGTCCTGATCACCGGACGGATCGCAGGCGGCACCACCGGCGAGCAGACACAGCACGGATACCAGCAGCGTCAGGCGGGCGCGGAGGGCGTTCAACACGGGTCCTCTTGGAGTCTGCGATAAGGGAACGATCGACGGTACAGAAGACACACAACCGTGAGTGCCGAAAGGGGGCATAACAGGTTCATCGTCGAACTGCGCGGCGGGAGGATCGGCCCCATGGCCGCCGCCGGCGAAACCAACGACTGGCCTCTAAGGCGAGCAATACTGTGTTGCTTGAGTCGTCCCCACGCAGGTGAGGGGCCGGGATTAGCTCGACTGCGCCGGGCCCGCCGCCAGCGGCTCGCAGCTCAACGCATGCGACGCGCTCCTAGCCGGTGCAGTCCCTTCAAGCCAGCAGCGCATTGATTTGCGAGATGAGCGTGTCCAGAATTGGGCCGGCAAGACGTCACTTCATCTACGCCGGGTGCTGTTTCGTCTGTTCGGTAATGCGGATGAAAGCGGCTCGGATTGTTATCGTGTGCTCCTCCGACCACAAGATGAGCGTCAGCTGGGCCAGCTTATCCGACCTGGTGTCAAGATGGGCCTGCGTTACTTCTGCGTAGAACCGCGGCCACCACCGTCCGTCTCGAACCGAAACTCGTGCACTGCATCAGCCTCGATGCGGAACCGGTGGATCTCGTCGTCGTGCTGCGTCGACACCACAAGAACGGCGCTACCACCGCACGGGTCGAACCACGTCGTCTCCAGACGACCGCCCCAGAGCCTGTCACTCATCTCGACGTGCATGTTCCTCAACAATCGTCGGCGTTCATGGCGGCTTGAGTGACATGAGAGGACCATGATCGCTTATCGACGTTGCGACGTGCTTGACCGGCGTCCTCACCTGCCGCGATCCGTGCGCCGACCGGACGCTCGTGGTGACTGAGCGTGGCGCGAGCCGGTCACCGGTCGGCGGTTCGGCGGTCGGCAGTGCAAGGATCGTTGCCTCTCACCCTCAAGGTCGGCCCAAACGGTCCGACCGCACAGGTGACAACGTGCTAGATGCCGCGCATCAGCAGCTGGGCAGGCCGATCGTGGCGGTCTGGGACAACGTGAAAACTGAAGTCAGCGCCGTCATGCGCTGGCTTAACTATTCGATCTTTGTGGCTTGGCGGTTGCCGCGTCGTCGCATTGATTGGTACAGCAGCCATAGCGCGAGCGCGACCGGTGTCAGGACCGCCGCGAACAGGATTCCCGCGAAGACCGCGTAGCGTGCGGGTCGGCGGACAGTCCGGTGGCGCTGAGCACTGCCTCGCCAACGAGCACCACGATCACCACGGCGGTGCAGGCGAACGCGCCGAGCACGAGGCGCCGGAGCGCTGCCTGGAGGCCGCCCGCGCGGGTAGGGCGTTCGGGGGTGTCCATGGTCGGCTCCGCGGGATGGGTGGTGGCGCGGTCAGTTCGGGTCGGGAGTGCAGACGGTCAGAAATGACTTCCGGTTCTCGCGCTGGACGTCTGCGGCGTCCATCCAGCCGCGTTGGCCGAACAGGTAGCTTCCGGGCGGATGCTGGGCTGACTCGCGCAGCACGGGGGCGACCTCGACCCTGGCGCCGAACGCGGTCGGGCCGTCAACGGAGAAGTTGATCGAAGATGCCGTAGTCCAGTCGTAGCCGGCGGGCAGCGGCGTCTGGACCTGCAGAGGTCCGTCGGTGTCCGGGGCGGATCCCTTGCCAGTGCTCAGCAGGTCCATGCGTTCCACCGTCACTCCCGGCTGCGGAGCCCTCCACACCTGCTTGGTGCTGTCCTTGGTGCCAGTGTCGAAGATCAATGTAAGGCCGGTGACGCCCTGGCACGGGGTGCCGGTCCACAGTTTCAGGACGCCGTCGTCGACCCGGAATCCGGCTGCCGGTGGCAGCGACGGCGCGTATGGCGCTGTGGTGTCGCACGCCGCCGTCACCGCCGCCAGGAGGACGGCGGCGCATATGACGCGCAGCCGTCTAGTGATATCCGCCATCGGAAAGCCCTGCGTCTTCCTCGGTCTGGTTGCCGCCGGTGATCTTTTCCCACCCGTACGAGGCGAGGAACTTCGTGTAGCCTTCGCGCGCCCATTGCTGGGAGTGGCGCTCCTCGTGGTGCAACAGCCGGTCCGTGTCCAGAGCACCCTGGTAGGGGCCGTCATCGCCTTCGTACCACGCGTGACCCGAGCTCACCACGTCGCGCAGTTGTTGCGCGGGATCGTCGGGGTCGTCGATGTTCAGCATGAACGTGTCGCCCCATGTCGTTCCGCCCTGCTGGCTGAACTGGTCCTGGATGAAGTTGCCGCCCATGCCCATCATCATGCCGTTGGGGGTGGTCACCAGCCGCCCGCCGTTGCCGTGCACGAATCCCACATCGTCGTCGTAGCTGAACGAGTTCTCCCGTTGCCGGTCGGTGATGCGTTGCAGTTCCTCCGATCCGTACGGGGTCGGCGCGAAGTCGGTCGTTTCGCCTTCGGTGCCGTAGTCGGTGCCGGCGTTGAGGATGTAGGTCATCCGTACCGCCTTGGCCGCGTCGTCCCCGCTGATGTCGGTCGGCATCAGGAAGTACGACTTGAAGATCCCGTTGCCGTCCTCGTCCTCGCGGATCTCTTCCATACCGTCCAGGATCGAGAAGTCGGCCGGCGTGATGTGGTGATCAGCGGCGATCTTCGTGATCGTGTCGATCGACACGCCTCGGCGCACGGCGTTCTCCAACCATTCCCGGTAGTGGCCGGCGGCGGGCGGCCCGGTCAGCAGCCCGGCGTCACGCAGCCCCTGTTCCATATCGACGACCTGGGCGTCGATGTCGCCGCCCTTGCTGGCACCGGCCAGGGTGGTCGCGTCGTGATCGCTGATCTTGCGGTCCAGCGCGAGGCGCATGACCCGGGCCAGAGTGGTGTCGATGTTGTTCGCCGTGGTCAGGATCGCGGAGGTCTCGTGGACCAACTGCTGCCTGATGGTCTCGCGGTACCGGGCCGCCTCGGCGCGGTCCTCGGCCTCGAACCGCGACCGCGGCGGGGGATCGGCGGGCTTGGTGTCCACGATCGCGCCGTCGTCGGCGATGCGGAACTGGTAGGTGTCGGCCAGGGAGTCGTTGTTCGCCACGCGGCTCTTGAGGGCCAGCACGTCGTCCGCCGCGTTCTGCAAGCCACGTTCGACGGCGGCCAGCTCCGCGATCAGAATCTCCGCATTGTTGCGCGTATGCCCGAGCGAACTGCGTGCGTCCTCACCCGCCGTGCCGTGCCAGTCGGGCAGTCTCCTGGCGTCGTCGAGTTCGTCCTGCAGCCCGATGAGTGTGTACTGCCGGCCATGCAGGCCGGTGGCTGAGGTCTCGAGCGCGTTGTCGTCCCATCTGCGGACCTCGGCGTAGCTGACGGTCATTTCCCGAAAGCTCTTCGCGCAGAGTCATCACTGTCGGCGTACGTCTGCGCGACCGACCTGACCGATGCGCTCCACCGGGCGATCTCGTCCGCCCACACCTTGCCGCGCTGATTGAACGCCGACGCCAGAGCGGGCGCACTCGAGGCCGCCACCCCACCAGGCAACGCTGTAGCGATCGCCTCCAAGCCGGTACCCGGGTTCACCACCCTGGCCTGATCAGCAGCAGATCCCGCCGCCTTGGCCGCATCCCGCAGCTGACCAATCTGAACCTCGAATCCGCTCACAGTCCGTGGCCCCCACCCTCGGAACGGTCATCAACCGACACCTTACTTAAAGTCGGCAAGCATCGGCTGGTCTCGATTCCGTCAGACGCCCAGCAAATCAGGCCCCGCCCGGCTCGGATCGCCGAGGCGGACGACGGCACACGGCGCTGGACAGCTTCCGCTCAACCGACCCCGGACAGGACACGCCGAGCGCGAACAGCCCGATGGGAAAGGCCGATGCCGGCTGTGCCGCCTACACCTGCCCGATCCGTCCTCCAGGTCTAGCCGTCTACGTTGACGACCGACGGGTTGCCGACCAGAAGGGCGCCATCCGGTCCTGTGGCCCCGGCATACTGGCCAGGTGGCATGTGCCCGGCCGGAAACCGAGTGGGAGGTACAGCACCTCGACGCTGAGGAGGTCGACCGGCGGCCGACGGCGGTAGTTCGCGAACAGTGGGGAGTCGGAGCGCCCTTCAGCGGTGGTGCACGCCGAACAGAGCAGACCACGCAGCTGCCCACTGGCATGTTCATGATCTCGGACGAGTCGGTTCGCGGCGGTCACACTGCAGACGACGCACCGGCCGTCGTCCCAGAGTCTCAGCAGCTCGAAGGTGATGTGGTGCTCAGGCAGGACGTGCGACGGCGGGTCGGTGCTCGTCGCTGCTTGTGCCCGGAGTCCGTCCAGTGTCTGTCGGTCGGTGACCCAGCGCCAGCAGGCGGGCGTCACCATCGCGTCAGGTAGGGAGGTCGCCGGCAGAGGCGGTTGCACGAGCCGCACAACCTCGCCCTGACCGCCGCAAGACCGCCTCGGGCGATCATGAGGAGCACCTGAGTGTCGCCGATCCGTTGAGGGTGGCGTGAGTCCGCCTCTCCTAGAGCGGCAAGGAGAGCAGTGACACTTGCGCACACGACCGATGAGCCTGGCCAGGATGGGCTGCCTCCGGCCGACGCCCCGGCCGCGACGATAACCATTACAGTCGCATTCGTGAGCGCAGATCAGAGTCTTGTCCGGGTGTCCGATTCGTTCGGCGTACGCCGTACCCGAGCCGGATCGGTCCTCGCGGATGACGGGACAAACTATCGGGTCAAGTGGGATGACACCGATGGGGAAGAGGAGCTTGTCCCACGGGGCGCCGGCGTTCACGTCGCGACGAGGGGTTCGCTGCGTTTCCTGGCTCTGTCCGACTCCCGGCTGTTCCACGCCGTCTTCGCCCAGGAGCCCCTCGCGGTGGTTCTCCGCCTGTTGGCCGAGTCATCGGTCCCACTGAAGGTGCGAGAGATCCGGGAGCATCTGGCCGAGCTCGGTCTCCGGAACGAGACCTGGGCCCGGCACGGGCCCCGTGCGCTGGCGGTTCTGCCCAAGTGGCCAAATGTCCTCCGACGGCAGAAGGGCGACACTCTGGCCTACGCCTGGGTGGGAGACGATCTTCCCGAACTCCCGTCAGAGGTTGAGCCTGAACCGGAGCCGGCACCTGCGCCCGCGCCTGTGTCGAAGCCCGCTTCTTCTCCTGCCAAGCCGATCGCGGCGGCTGCGACGCCGGCCGAACCGGCGGTGCCGTCCGCCGAGCGCCTTCGGCGCCAGATGAGCGCTGCGCGGAGCCTCGGCGAGGTCGCTCGCCTGCTCACGCTCCCGAGAGAGTTCGTGGCTGAGTTGTCACCGGAGGTGGTCGCCTCCGCGCTCCGCCGGGTCGCCGCTGAGGACCGGCTGGTCGCGGGCTGGCTCGACGCCCTGACCGCCTCCGGGCCGATCGGTGCGCTGACCGAGGAACTGGCGGCGGCCCGGGCGGTGAACGCCGCACTCCAGAGCCGGGTCGATGAGCTGGAGGAGTGGTGGACAGCCCTTGAGCAGAGCACCGATCCGGGCGCCGCAACCCGTCAGCCGGGTAGTTGAGGGGCTTCTGGTGCGCCGGCTGATAGTTATGGTGCGTTCCGCCAGCCCGGGCGAGTAGGCGTCGATCTTCGGTTGGGTCCGGTGTTGATCAGTCCTGTCGGGATGGTTGCCGGGTGGTCATGCCCTCGCTGGCTACGGAGCCCACCGCGTCGTTCCACCACCATGCGTGCCCGTTGACGTAGAGACATGGTGCTTGTGCGGTGATGTCGTCGTGGAGTCGTGTCAGCTCGACGCCGGGCATGAGGACGCGCAGCACGCGACCGTCAGAGAAGGGGATGTCCCATCCGAACCGGCCGTCTCTGTCTGCCGCATGGTCGCGGACCGGATCGCCGGAGATGCCCGCCGTGCGGTGGCGGAAGGTCACCTGTTCGAGTTCGTGAGCCCGAGCGCGTACCGCGGTGCCGAATTGAGTGCGTCGTACATCCATCCCGAGCATGATCCCTTGTCTTCGATGGATACGGCCGGGGCGTGATGATGCCGAGTGAGACGGAACTGTCCGGAGAGCTGCTCTTGGTCGCCATCGTCGAGATGTCGCCGGGGCAGGCCGCAGCTGGGCAGCGGTACGAGGACACGGTGTTGGAGCTGCTGGGTCGGCACGGCGGATCGGTCGAGCGGCGAATGCGCGACACGGACTCGGCAACCGAGGTACAGCTGATCCGGTTCCGCGCACGAGCCGGATACGAATCCTCAATGGTCGACCCGATCGACTCGGCTACCGGGACGGGATCGGCGATGCCGCGCCCACCACGCGGGTAATCGACGTACGTAGCCTGTAGGCACAAAGGTCCTCCGAGCTGGGCCTGATAGGCCTATGACGTCGGCGCGGCCCCGCCAACCCCGGAGAATCTGATGTGCTGATGTCCTATCCGGCGGGGAGGAACAGATGAGCGACATCGCGGACGTTCCACCTGCCGTTGTGGGCCGGCTCCGGGTGATCTGCGGGGAACTGCCCGAGGCGTACGAGGAACCGGCGTGGATCGGCCTGCGGTGGCGGATTCGCCGGCGGACGTTCCTGCACCTCTACACCACCGACGAGAGACGGTCGGCGTATATCGATCTGGACGATCCGGCCATCCTGATGACCTTCCGGGCACCGCCCGGGGAGTTGGCCGCGCTGGCGCATGCCGGCCCTCCGTTCTTCCGGGCCGACTGGGGTGGGAATGTCGTAGGAATGGTGCTGGACGACGAGACGGACTGGGTCGAGGTTGCCGAACTGGTGACGGACAGCTATCGCGTGCAGGCGCCCCGCCGCCTCGCATTCCGGCTGAAGGCAGGTGGATGAACCGCCGGCTACCTCCCCACGTTGCCGCTTATTTAGGTTCGGTGCTGAGAAACAATTTCTCTATTCGTCAGCTACTCCAACGGCGGCATGATCGTCGGGGGCGGCTGCTGGAGATGGCCACCGGGCAGCCGTTCCACGAGCTGCTCGAGCGCGACGTCTTCGCGGCCGCCGAAATGGATGACGCGTGCACGTCCGTCGAGCGGGCCATCCTGCGCTCCACCGCTGTCGGGCACGTCCCGGACGCGGCGACCGGTGAGGTTCGGCGAACAGGCATAGCACGCTTGTGCCGATGTACGGGACCGCCCGGTCATTGACGGCCGTCATTGACTTGGCGCGTTGTGAACGTTAACTTCACCGTAACCAGGTGGTCGGAGGCAATCGACGCGGCGCCTGGGCCGGCGACTTCACCGCGGCGGGGAGCGGTTTCCCTCCGGCCGGAGAGCGCCGGCCGGTCAGCTGAGCGGTCCTCCAGTCGAATCGGACCACGACGTTCTGCGGGCCGTTGCCCAGCGGACGCGCGCCGATGAAGACCGACAGGAGTACCCGATGACTGACCTCGAGAACGAGCCGGTGGCCGGAGAACGACGGCTGCTGAGCCGCCGCGTCGTTCTGACGACGTTGGCGGCCGTTCCCGTTCTCACGGTCACGGCGTCGGTGGTGGCGGCCACGGATGCCTCGGCCGCGGCGGCGAACATCATCCGTCCGCCCTGAAGCAGACCATCAAGGGCTTCGGCGCCATGTCCCACGCGGCCTGGGTCGGTGACCTGACCGCAGCCCAACGGGACACGGCTTTCGGCAACGGTGAGGACCGGCTCGGGTTCTCCGTGCTACGGATTCCGGTCGGAGAGAACCAGTCGGACTTCAGCCGCGACCTCGCGACCGCCAAGCGCGCCGTCGAACTCGGCGCGACCGTCTTCGCGTCGCCGTGGAACCCGCCCGCCGGCATGACCGAAACCTTCACCCGCAACGGCGTGCCCAACCAGAAAAGGCTCAAGGCAAGCTCGTACGGGGCCTACGCCACCCACCTGAACGACTTCACCACCTACATGCGCACCAACGGGGTGAACCTCTATGCCATCTCGGTGCAGAACGAACCCGACTACGCGTCGACGTGGACGTGGTGGACCTCCGCCGAGATAGTCAAGTTCTTGACGGAGAACTCCGGCGTCATCGGCACCCGCGTCATCGCCCCCGAATCGTTCCAGTACGTCAAATCGATGTCGGACCCTATCCTCAACGACGCCGCAGCGCTGGCCAACGTGGACATCATCGGGGCTCACCTCTACGGCACCTCGTACGCGAACTTCCCGTACCCGCTGTTCAAGCAGAAGGGAGCGGGCAAAGAGCTCTGGATGACCGAGGTCTACTACCCCAACAGCAACGCGAACTCGGGGGACGCCTGGCCCGAGGCGCTCGACGTGGCCGAACACATCCACCACGCCATGGTCGACGCGGAATTCCAGGCGTACGTCTGGTGGTATCTGCGGCGCAGCTACGGCCCCATGCGCGAGGACGGCCAGATCAGTAAACGAGGCGCGATGATGGCGCACTTCGCGCGGTTCGTCCGCCCCGGATACGTACGGATCGACGCGACCGCCAACCCCGCGTCGAACGTGTACGTCTCGGCGTACAAGAGCGGCGACACCGTCGTCATCGTCGCCGTCAACAAGAACACCTCCGCGGTCAGCCAGCAGTTCACCCTCGCGGGCACGGCCTCGTCCGGCACCGTCGCGAACTGGCTGACCGACGCCAGTCGCAACGTCGCGCCCCAGAGCGCGCTCACCATGACGAACGGCTCGCTGACCGTAACCCTGCCCGCCCGCAGCGCCATGACGTTCGTGACGAACACCGGCGGCACCTCGTCGCCCGGCCCGTCAGCCAGCGCCTCACCCACCGTGACGCCGACGGTGGCGCCGCCCGCGGGTACGGCGCCGCGGGTCAGCTACACCATGAGCACGTGGGATTCCGGCTTTACCGCCACCATCGGCATCACCAATGCCGGGACCTCGACGATCGACGGCTGGACGCTGACCTTCACCCTGCCCTCCGGCCAGTCGATCACCTCGGGCTGGAGCGCCACCTACTCTCCAGCCGGTGGCACGGTGAATGCACGCAATGTCAGCTACAACGGCACGCTGGCGCCTGGGGCGACGACATCCATCGGTTTCCAGGCCACCCACACCGGCAACACCGGCAAGCCCGCATCCTTCACGCTCAACGGCGTTCCCTGCACCGTCGTCTGAGCGGTTCACCGCCCCATCGTCCACCAGCGGGCCGGCGACCTTCCTGCATGGAGTCGGCTGCGGGTAGAGGATGGTGACGTGGACCGTCCACGGCCCCGACCACCTGGAACCGCGCGCTGAGCGGTTGCGCGAGGGGGTATTTGCCGGTGGACGACTTGAGGGTCAGTGCCGGGTTCGTCGACATGAACGGTCGGTAGCGGGCCGGCACCACGCCGAGCGCCAAGTCGCCCAGCGTGCTGAATACCGCGCTCGCCACCGTCCACTTCAGACCACTTATGCATCGATGCCGTTGGCGGTCTGCCTCCGGCAGCGCCGACATCTGGGAACAGTTCCTCATCCTCTGGCAGTAGATCCCCACGGCCATTGGCGGGCTCGCCGCCGACGGGCGAACGCCCGCGACGGATCCGGGCCATTCCGGAACGAAAACACAGTGAGAAAACTCAGGACCCATCGGTTTGGGAGGAGAAGGGTGATGACTCGACTCGCACCGCAGGTGAAGATGAAGAGGTCGGCGACCAAGGTGAGCACGGGCGTCGCCATGCTGGCCGTGGCCGCGGGTGTGCTCAGCGTGGGAGCGCCGGCGTCGGCCGACTCCGGCGGCGGCTGTCGGCGGGCCTCGCAGAACACGGCCGTCAGTGTGTGATCAGCGTCCGCTCCGGCACGTGGAACCCGCTGTGGGCCGACTTCTACGTCAACGGGACGAGCCAGGGGGAGAGCCGGACGAAGACTCACATCAACTACACCCACACGGTCTTCTACAACGGCTCGGGAAACTTCATCTACAGCGCCGACAGTCCGAACCAGTACTGGTGACACCGAGCCCGGCGGCCTGCTGGCCGCCGGGCTCGATCCCGCGACGAGTGGTGCTGTCAGGGCCTCGTCGAGGCGGGTCAGTAGCCACGGAATCACCGCGGGGCGACTCCCTCCGGGTCAGCTACCGGAGCGCAGCGCTTACGAGCGTGAACTGCTGGTTGGGCCGCCCGTTGCAGTCGTAGAGCTGAACCTGCTGCCCGTTGCCGGTGCCCCACACGTCCAGGCAGCGGCCGGACTGGACGCCGGTGACGGTGCCGTTGGTGTTGACGTTCCACTGCTGATTGCTCTGGCCGTTGCAGGCGTAGATCTGCACCGCTGACCCGTTACCGGACCCGGCGGCGTCCAGGCACATGCTGCCGTACACCTGGAGCTGCTTGCTCGCGGTGTATGTCCACTGCTGGTTGGACTGGCCGTGGCAGTCGTAGAGCTGCACCCGCGTCCCGTTGGTGCGCGACGCGCTCGGCACGTCGATGCACCGGCCGGACTGGGTCCCCACGATCTCTTTCGCGCCCCCGGCGGGCGGGGTCGACGACGGTGGGGTCGACGACGGTGGGGTCGACGACCGGTCGAGTCCGAGGAAGGAGATGGCGTACGCGATCTGGCCGCTCATCGGAAGCTGGTGGCCGACGCCGGAGATGCTGATCCCCTCGACGGTCGCCTGGGTGCCGGTGTCACCGTAGCGGGTCCGGGTCCAGCTGGACTGCGGACGGTCGGTGTACGCCGGCGTCTGCGACAGGCCGTGCAGGTTGGTCCACTGCTTGATCTCCTCGCCGAAGTTGGGGTATGAGAGCGTGGTGTCGGTGGTGCCGTGCCACAACTGCATGCGCGGGTAGGCGCCGGTGTAGCCCGGGTACATGGCGCGGGCGGTGTCGCCCCACTGCTGGGCCGTCCGGATGACGTTGCCGCCGGAGCACTGACTGTTCCACATCGACCCGTCGCTGGTGGCGAAGCAGCCGGCCGGTACGCCGGAGAACGCCGACCCGGCGCTGAACACGTCCGGGTACTCGGCGGCCAGGACGTTGGTCATCATGGCGCCGGAGGAGAACCCGGACACCACGATGCGGGAGGAGTCGATGGCCGGGTACTGCGAGCGGGCGTAGTCGACCATCGACTTGATGCCTGTGGAGTCGCTGCCGCCGTTGCGCCGGAGCCCGGCGGCGGTCGACACGTCGAAGCAGCCGCCGCTACGGGTGGCCTCGGGCAGCACCATGATGTAGCCGTAGCGGTCGGCGGCGTTGACGTAGTCGTGGCCGTTGCCGTTGAAGACGGCGCTCGCCGAACCGCTGCAGTAGTGCACCAGCACCAGCAGCGCCGGCCGGGGCGCGAGGTTCGCCGGCACATAGATGTACATGTTGAGGTTGGTCGGGTTGGTGCCGAAGTTGGTCACCCGGGTCAGGCTCGCCGCCATCGCGGGGGAGTTGGACACCAGGATCGCGGCGAGGCCGGCGACCAGCGCCGTGCCGGCCGCGAGCAGGATCTGCAAGAGGCGCTTCATCAAACCTTCTCTTCAGACGACGGTATGCGGCGTGGTGCGAGGGCCGGGGTGAGGCGGTGAGGCGCCCACCACAAACCGGCTGGGTCAGCCCAGGCTGAACCTCTGGTTGGTTTGGCCTTTGCGGTCGTGGGGCTGGATCTGCTGGCCGTTGCCCGTGCCGGACACGGCCGCCGTGACTGTGCTCCGACCACGGTCCGCATTCCCAACGACCGTCTAGGGCGCGTAACGCCGAGCGAAACTGAGGGCGCACCCGCCATGGCCTCTCCCTCCTCGAGTCGGCGCTTGGATCGCGGTCGTGGGCACGCCGGCAGGCGGAGACCGCCAGGTACGCCGAGGGGGATGCCGATGCGAAACGACCTGAGCACGATATGGATGCAGCTCGATGTAGAGCGATGCTAGGCAGAGGGGGCATCAGGGAACAATAGTTTTCGGAAATGTTTCGGAAGTTTCGGAAAAACGTTATGCCCTCCCGCCGTGACTGGTCGCTGATGGCCCGGAGGTCGAGGCGGTGCCGTCCCCGACGCGGCCCACCGAGTACGGCGACGTCACCAGGCTGCGCGCGCTCGGTCAGCGCGCCGCCTCGATCGACGGAGCATTCACCCGCACAGGCCGGCCGGCGGGCCGACGACAATCACCGTGGGGTGCCATTCGTATCTCGATCGTCGAGGCCTTGGTGCTGCTCCGGGCGGCCCGACCAAGCTGCTCGCAGACGGCGAAATTCGAGGTCGTCGCCGCTTCGGAAGCATGGGCTTATGGTTCAACCCGGCTCCATCTACTGACGCCACTCGACTCAGGCGCCCTCGAGCAACGTCGAGGCCCGCTGAGCCGAGTTACGCGAAATCGTCCAGCCGGGCTACGTGCGCGCACAGGTGGAATGGCGGAGTAGATCTTCGGAGCTGACGCCGACGGCCCGCGTTGCCGGCCTGGGACCTGTTCGGGGTGCTGCGGTGGGTCCTCCTAGGCCGGGGGCGGATCAACCTTCCGTCAGGCGCGCCGTTGTGGCTGATCTTGACTGCGATCGTGGTGGTCACTGTGATCCGGCTGGAGGCGTCGACCGGGATGTTCACGTTCTCGCTGCGGCTCGGCTTCTTGGCTACAGCATTCGCGGTTTACCTGTACGTCTACACAGCCGCCCGCGACGGTGCGCCTGGGCGGCGGCTGTTCGGTCCGCTGTGCTGGTTCTGGCGTACCGTTCTGCCGCTCCCGGTCGGCTAGCCCCTGGCCGAATTCTCGTGACCGGAGGCAGCGAAATCGATCGGTCCCGATAGGGTGGGGTCATGAAGAGGCCCCTTGGCGTCGCGGTCGTGGTCATCGGCCTGGCGGCTGCCGCGTCGCTCAACTCCATCGGGGTCGCTTCGGCGGGCCAGCAGCCCGTGCCGGCCGTGGTCGCCTCCACCCCGACGGCGAGCGTGGCCGTGCCAGCACCTCCGGCGATCAAGGACAGCGACCCGTCGCTCACGTTCGCGCAGAACGGCCGTATCGTCATCGTCACCCGCAGGTCCACGCCGGTCGCCACCGTGACGCTCGCCTCGACCACCTGGTCGGCTCACTCCGCCACAGCCGTCCTCAAGGTCACCGCCACCCGTCCGATCACCGTCGACCCGGCAATGTTCATCCTCTACGACGCCGAGGGCTGGGAGAATGAGGCGGAGCAGAGCAAGCCGGTACGGTTCGAGGCCGGCACCGCCGCGCTCACCCTGACATTCACCGGCACCCCTGCACGACCCGAGGCCTTGGGCTGGGTGGCGCAACCCGACGGGGATGCCGTCGCCGTGTGGGAACGCGGCTGAGCACGACCGCTGTCGAACCAGTCAACTGCGCATGCACTTCGTCACCCGCGTGTTGACCGTTGGCAACGGCCTCGAACACAGCCACGTATCGCGTGGACCGCGAGCGGCTTTGTCGGGGTGGCGCGCGAGCCGGCAGAGAGCCAGGCGGCCGCTAACGGCACCGCGAGGTTACTACTGGTCAGTCGCGTCCTGTGCAGCGGCGGCCTCACCGACCCGGCGCTGCGCCATCTCGGCCACCATGGTCCTGAACGCCTTCTCGGTCAGGGGATAGGCCAGCATCACTGCGACAGCACCGATGATCAAGCCGGCGGGGATCGCCCCGGCTGCGACTCTGATCGAGGTGACCGCTGTGTCGGTCTGAGAGGCACCACCGGAGATGTAGCCGCCGAGGCCGATGGTGTAGGCGGCTATGGCGCCGCCGATGTCCTGCCCGGCTTTTCGGGTGAATGACAGGACGGCGTAGCTGCTGCCCTCGGCGCGCACGCCGCTGCGCCATTCGCCGTAGTCCACCGTGTCCGCCTGGAAGGCGAAAATCAGTGTGTTGGTCATGCCCAGTCCCATGCCGAGCACACCGAACGCGACGATGCCGATCCATGGCATGGATCCGGGGGCGACGGCGACTCCTGCACCCCCGGCCGCGGCCACCATGCCGCCGAGCAGGTACGCGCCCTTCTTGCCGAGCAGGCCCATCATCTTCGGCAGCGCGACCGCGGCGACGATCATGCCGAGGTTCTGCACGACGGTCAGCATGATGTACAGGTTCGCGTCGTTCAGCACGTCGCGGGCGTAGTACACCCCGACCGTCTGCAACGAGAACATGCCGGCCAGGCACAGCAGGGCGGACGCGAGCAGCGGGATGGACCCG
This sequence comes from Actinoplanes sp. NPDC004185, assembly GCF_053603475.1. Lineage (NCBI taxonomy): Bacteria > Bacillati > Actinomycetota > Actinomycetes > Micromonosporales > Micromonosporaceae > Actinoplanes > Actinoplanes sp. NPDC004185. The sequence continues at coordinate 35,930 of NZ_JBSGFR010000054.1, forward strand.
AACAGCACGTACGGGCGGAACCGGCCCCACCGCGTCGTCGTCGCGTCGGCGATCCGGCCGGCGAACAGGTCGGTGACCCCGCCCCACACCCGGACGACCAGGAACAACGTCCCAGCGGTGGCCGCTGCGACGCCGGCCACGTCGGTGTAGTAGATGAGCAGGAAGCTGGAGGCCAGCGAGAACGTCAGGTTGTTGGCGACGTCTCCGGCGGCGTAGCCCAGGTACTGACGGCGCCGCAGTGTCGGCGCAGCGCCGCTTTGTGTTGTCTCGATGGCGTGGCGTGGTGCGGTGCCGTGTCAGCGGTCATGTCGTCGCCTGACGCGCACCGCAGACGGGCTGCCGTTGATGGGCCCGACCGCCGCACCGCGGGTGTTCGTCGCCGGCGGACACGGCATGTGGGGCATCGCGCTCGTCCGATCACCGGGCAATTGATGGCCCAGACCGTGATCAAGGGCGAAGTGCCGCCCGAACTGGCGCCGTTCGACCCGCTGCGGTGACCGCCACCCGGACGGCGTCGGCTGCCGGCCGACATCACCCCTATGGTGGAGCCATGCCGCCGGTGCCGTTCTGCTCGCCAGCCGTCACCGAGGTGACGGCTTTCGGTGCTGCCCGCGCTGCGATGGCGCCGGGCCGCGTGGTCCCGGCACGGGGGTCCGTGGTGTCCGGCACGCCGACGCACCACCTGTCGCGCCTGGTGCGAACCGGCCGAGGCCCGCCCACGGAGTCGTTGCATCCCAGAACGACCACCAGGGCGAAGCCACGTAGCTTCGGCCCTTTTTTGTTTCCGCATCTTCTTCGAAAGGCATCCCATGAGCCTCGACCACCGAACGGTCGACCACCGTTGGCCGGCCGACCTGCGAGCGTCCTTGTCGGACGACTTCGCCGCACGAACCGCCCGGCTGCGAGAACTGACTGAGCTCAACGCCGACACCGGCGATCCCGGCGAGGCCCACATCCAGGCCGAGCTGCTGGTCGCCACCCGGCGCATCATCGAGCAGATCACCGGTGCCCTGCAACGGATCGCCGAGGGTACCTACGGCGTCTGCCAGAGGTGCGACCGCAACATCCCCGTGGAGCGCCTTGAGGTTCTTCCGCATGCTCGCTGTTGCCGCCGCCCAAATAGGCTCGAACTCACCCCACCTTGGTTGACTCGTCAGCAGACGGTACGGGGTTACGGGCAGCTGGTCGGCTCCTGACCTTTCACGTGGCCGGTGGTGAGGGCCTTGGCCAAGCAAGCCACCAGATCGCGGGGAAGGAAGGGCTTCGACACGATGGCGGTGGCTTGGGCATCCACCGGCCTGGTGTCTCCCGGAACGAGACTGCCGCTGACGAAGATCACTGGGAGGGTGGCGGTTCGGGGGTCGGCGCGGATGGCTTCACACAGTTGCAGCCCTGACATACGCGGCATGTCGATGTCACTGACGACAGCATCCGGCCTGGCTGTATGGACTTCTGTGAGGGCTGCCGAGCCGTCGGGTGCTTCGATGACGGTGTGACCGGCGCGCCGTAGGACGCGGCCCATGATGTGCCGGATGTCGTCCTCGTCTTCCGCGACGATGACCAATGCCACCTACGACCCCTCTCACGTACGCGTCATCAAGAACGCTATGGCACAGGACGACATCGTGCAGGACCTTCACCCGATCACACGTCGGGACCGCTGCGCCCGGCGGTAAAGGCGATCTGAGCAGAATCGACTGAACGGTAAGGGGGTTCAGCTGCGCGCGGTCGGTAGGCGCATCTGCACGCTCGTACCGGGCTGGTCCTCGGCGAGCAGGCGGATGGTGCCTTTGTGACGTTCGATGATCGCCCGGCTGAGCGCGAGGCCCAGCCCGGCTCCCGGGATGCGCTGTTCCCGGGTGCGGCTGGACCGGTAGAACCGGCCGAACACCTTCGGCTGCTCGTGCACGGGAATGCCGACGCCGGTGTCGGTCACGGTCAATTCCACAGCGCCTGCGATCTCGGTCAGCACAATGGTGATGCGTCCCTCGGGTGCGGTGTGCAATACAGCGTTGGACAGCAGGACGTCCAGAGCTTGGCGTAGCCGTGCCGCGTCTGCTGAGATCAGGCAGCGTTCGGGCAGCTCACAGGCAATGCTCAACCCGGCCTGGTCTGCATGCCCCTGCACTCCAGCGGCGGCCTCGCGGATCAGGGCGGCCAGGTCGCAAGACTGATACAGGAGAGTGGCATACCCGTTGTCCAACGCTGACAGATCCATCAGGTCGTCGACGATGCGGCGCAGCTGATTACTGTTGCGCAGCACGACCGTCACCATCGCGCGTCCCTCGACGTCGAAGTCCTCGGCATGAAGGTCGAGCAACTGGTCGGCGTAGGCGGCGATTGAGGTCAATGGCGTCCGCATCTCGTGACCGATCAATGCCAGATACTCGTCCTTGGTGAACGCGAGAGCCAGCTGTAGTTCCTGCGCCCGGCGCCGTTCGAGGAACTGCCCGATAAGCGCAGCAATGCCCTTGAGTAACGTGACCAGCAACTCCTGCCGGCCTTCGACGACATCGGCGAACAGCGCCAACACCGCCAGTGTCTGCTCGCCGCTGGGTACCGGCACCGCCAGCGCAGTCCGCAGGCCAGATCCGGTGGGAATGCGCGCCGACATCGCGTCGGTGTCGGCGCTGATGTTGCTGATGAAGACCGGCTCGCCGTCCTTCCACGCCCGCCCGGCAAGACCCTGACCACACCGCAACTGTGCCGGCGCGCGCATCGAGGTGTCATAGTCCGCGCTGTGAACCGCTGTCGGCCGTAACACCTGTGCCTCGTCATCGACCGACCACAACTCCGCTCGCGGCCAGTCGAGCGTTTCGGTGATGGCGCGCAGCACCCTTTCCGCAATCTGCTGCACGCTGCCAGGTTCGGAAAGGATGCGCGAGACGGCCAGCTCACAGTCGTGGAACCGTTCGGCGCGGCGCCGTTCCGTCACGTCGTAGACGGCGGCGACGGCTCCGAGAACCTCCTCATGCCGGCCCAGAATGGGCTGCGCGTCGGTCAGCAAAGTGCGGGTCTGCCGGCCTGGACGCTCGACCCTGATTTCCACGTCGCGCAGCCGCTCACCGTGTAAGGCCCGAAGGAGCGGAACGGTGTCCGGCGGCAGCGGCCGACCGGCGGCATCGCCGAGGGGCTGCTGCTCTGCCCAGGCCCGTAGATCTCCGGCCTCCGCAAGCCCGGCGGACAACGCCCTCATCGCCTGATTCGTCACGACTATCCGGCCGTCGGCGTCCACGGCCGCGACTCCCACCTGCAAACTGGCGAGCAAAGCGTCGAGAAACCGCCGGGAGCGGTCGGCCGTCGCAGCCGCACGCCGCTCGCCGATGAATGCAGTACACGCCCGCGCGCCTTCGTCGACCCCGGACCGCTCTGATGGCAGCCACGGGCGGGGACGGGTGTCCATCACCGCGCAGACCCCCACTACGGTCCCGTCGAAGTCGAGGATCGGGAAACCCGCGTACGAGCGGATGCCGACCGCACGCACGGGAGCCTCCGCGGGAACGCGGTCATCGGCGTTCACGTCCTCAACGATCAACGGACAATGTCCGGTGAACACCGCACCCGCCAACGTCGAGGACACCGGCACGCGACGAGAAGCAGCCCACCCCGGCGGCAGACCCACGCCACCGGCCAACCGCAGCTGGTCACCGTCAGCCACATGAATCATCGCCGTCGGCGCCAGCGCCGCCCGAGCCGTGACGGCCGCCAAGGCATCCGCAGCGTCCTGGGTCAGCACGCCGGCACCCAGCTCCATCTCCTGGACCACTGCTTCGCCCGGTACCCCCGGCGCCTGACCATCGGAGGTTCCCGCCTGACACCCACCGACACGAGCCACCACCACACTCTATTGACCAATGGCTGTCCGACATCACGGAATCGGCGAAGCGGCGGGGCGTGCGTAGCGGCGGCGGCGCGAGCAGCTCGACCACCACTCATGAGGCTCGTGCAGGAAGACCGGGAACATCGGCGAATCGGAGTTGTGGCGCCAATGCCTGCGGTAGGTTCGGCCGTATCAGGCCAGATCGCTCCAGGACGGTCGGCCCTATTCCATCGTCGAAGGCATCGGCGCCTGTCGTGGGGGAGTGGTTCGTGGCGGACCGGTTGCTTACCGGCATCGAGGGACTGGACGAGATTCTTCACGGCGGACTGCTCGGACAGCGGTCATACCTGGTGCGCGGTGGGCCGGGCAGCGGCAAGACCACGGTAGGCTTGCACTTCCTCACCCAGGGCGTTGCCACAGGAGAACCGACGCTGTTCATCAACCAGGGTGAGCCGGAGGAAGAAGTAAGGGCCAACGCCGCGGCCGTGGGTCTTGACCTGGCCGGTGTCACCTTTCTCGATCTGACTCCGTCGGCAACGTTGTTCACCGAAGGGCAGACCTACGACGTCTTTCACCCCGCCGAGGTGGAACTGGAGCCGACGACCCAAGCGATCATCGAAGCTGTCAAGCAGGTGCGCCCTAGTCGGATCTTCCTTGACGCGATGACCCAGCTACGCTATTTGTCGCTCGACGAGGTTCATTTCCGCCGGCAGGCAATTTCGCTGTTGCGGTTCCTGGTCTCGCAGGGTTCGACGGTCATGTTCGTCTCGGAGAGCCAGCACACCGACCAGGACGCGGACCTGCAATTCATGTCCGACGGTGTCATCCACATGGGCAACAACAACGGACTACGTACGGTCCTGGTGTCGAAGTTGCGCGGCTCAGCGTTCGCCGCCGGCAGTCACAGCTTGAGCATCGAAGCTGACGGAATGCACGTCTACCCGCGCTTGACGCCACAGGATCACGGTAAGCCGTTCGTCGCCGAGACACTCTCCTCCGGCGTTCCGGAAATCGACGAGCTGATGGGTGGCGGTATCGAACGCGGCACCGTGACGATCATGTCGGGCCCCAGCGGAGTCGGGAAGACGACCCTGGGCCTGCAGTTCATGAAGGAGGCCGCCGGACGCGGCGAGCGCTCGGTGGTGTACACGTTCGAAGAGAGCGCCGACGTTCTCGCGTACCGGGCACAGGGAGTCAACATTCCGGTCGCGAACATGGTGGCCACCGGCAACCTGTCCATAGTGCAGATTGAGCCGTTACGCTACACCGCCGACCAGTTCGGCCGGATGGTACGCGAGCAGATCGAGCAATCCGATGCCCGCATCGTCATGATCGACAGCGTTTCGGGGTTCGGGATGTGTATGCGTGAGGATCGGCCCGAAACGTACTTGCACGCGGTAGCCAAGTACTTACGCAACATGGGCGTCACGACGATTCTGATCAGCGAAACGGCCAACATCACCGGGGAGTTCCGCGCTACCGACAATGCCATCAGCTATCTCGCCGACAACATCATTTACCTGCGGTACATCGAGATCCATGGCGAGCTGCGCAAGGTTCTCGGCGTGCTGAAGAAGCGGATGAGCGATTTCGAGAAGACCATGCGCGAGTTTGAGATCACTCGGTACGGCGTGAAGGTGGGCGCTGCCCTGACGAACATGCGGGGCATCCTGCACGGCACACCGACCCTGCTGGATACGCCGGCGCGATGACCCCATGTTCCCGCATGCCCAGACCGGCCGGCAGCTCCGGTGGCGCCCGGGATCAGAGTCAGTCTGACGGCGAGGAGGACCGTGGTGAGCCGTATCGGGCTGCTCATGTCCTCCGGACGTAACCGTCAGCTCGTCGAGCAGGCGCTGGCTCACCACAGCTTCGATGTTGAGGTGGTGCCCACTGTTGGGATAGTGGACAGCCCGGTCGACCTTTTGGTGGCCGATCCCCGCTCGCTCCTGCAGGCGCTCACCGCAACCGACGGGTCAGCTCCCGACCGGATGTCAGCAGACAGCGGCTTCTGGCACGGCCCCCCGATCATGCTGCTCACCCGGGCCAGCGACCGTCCTGCCCTACCGGCGAGCGTGGTTATCGCTGCCGATGAGATTCTCACAGTGCCGGTCACTCAGCGGCAACTACTCGACCGGATCAACCGCTTGGCGGCCAGGCGCCGGCAGGCCGCGGACGAACGCCGGATAATGCAGCTTCACGTCGCCCACATCAACCACGAGCTGTGCACACCTTTGCAAGCTGTTCTGGCTTCCGCCGAGCTCATGCACACCGAGGGCCTCGACCCCGAACAGTCCGAACTGCTGGACCACATCGCCCGAGGTGGCAAACGCATGCTCGACCTCGTCAACGAACTGCTCGAACGCAGTCGCACCGAATCGGGTCACCTTCCCGACCGCACCACGGTGATGGACCCGGTGGAAGCGGTCCACTCGGCAGTCGCGGCCGTCCGCCCGCTCGCCGAACGCCGCAACCTCACCATGAACGTGCACACAATGGGTGGCGAGCCAGCGTGGGTGCGCGCCGACCCTGTTCATGTGCACCGGGTCATGACCAACCTGTTGTCCAACGCCATCAAGTACAACCGTGAATACGGCGACATAGATATCCGCGGGCGCATCCAGGCGGAGTCCGTCGAAGTAGACGTCACAGACACCGGACCCGGCATCGCCCCGGACGAGATCGAGCGGATCTTCCAGCCATATGAGCGGCTACCCGGGTCGATTGCCCCTGGCACTGGCCTGGGCTTGCCGTACGCACGGTTACTGGCCGAACGCATGGGAGGCACGGTCACCGCCGAATCCCATGTCGGCCGCGGCAGCACGTTCACTCTCACCCTGCCAAGGGCAGACGCAGCGGGCCGGCGCTAATTGTCCTGACTAAGGCGTTTCCCAGTTGGTGACTCGCGGAGTCGGCGGTAGGCAGGCAGGGTGCGGGTGAGGCCGGCGCAGGCTTGGAAGTGCTCGGCTTTGCGGTCGTAGCGGCGGACGAGGCGGCGGTTGCGCAGGAGCCGGACGATTACGCTTCGACGATCACCGATGCCGACCGAGGTGGTCGGAGGCTTCGACGCCCTTGCGTCCGGGACCATGCCCCGGCGGCGGATCTCGGCGCGCAGCTTGCCGGGACGGCGCTGGGCTCTGCCGTGCCGGGGGCGGATCGAGCGATCGAGTCCAGCAGCGGCCCCATCACCAGTGAATCGTAAGTGTTGGCCGCGGTGCTCAAGACCGTCGGCGGTGTCCCACGGCGGTCGCACATGACATGGATCTTCAACCCCGGCTTCCCCCGTCGCCGGGGTTCTGGCCGGTCGGCGCCCTCCTTTTCGCCCGTACCGCGATGGAGTCCATGACGGGCCGCGACCAGCCGATCTTCGCCATTGACCCCGAACTGGTCCAACAGCCGGTGATGCATCCTTTCCCAGAGCCCGGCCGCGGTCCACTCGCTGAAGCGACGAGGGGCGATGGCGGCTGCCCCCGAACAGTGCGGCCGGTAGCTTCCATCAGGGAGCAACGGCTGCGCGACCTGCTACAGATCCTCCGGCGCCCAGGTCGGGATCATGTCATCCGTCACGGAACGAAGATCATGCCGCAGATCAACAACCATCCATCTGCTGATCCTGTCCCGGTCGCCTCCCGCTGGGAGGTTGGTCAGGCGGAGGCGGTACGCCTCCGGTCGGAGGCGGCGACCTCTTCTGCGCTGCTGACCGTCCACCGTTCGGTCCGGCTGTCGTAGAGGATGATGGTGCCGTCGTGCAGGACGATCCGGTCGTGGTAGCTCTCGGGGTCGGCCGCGGTGGTGGCGTCCTGGTCGAACTCGGCCAGCGCGGGGATGACGTCGGCGAGCAGGGTCGTCATGGTCATGGTGGGTTCGTCGAAAGCGCGGTTGAGCGTCTCAGCGATGTCGTGGCCGGTGGCGGGCATGCGGGGATCCTTTCGTCGTACGTACTGAGCAGTGGCGGCGCGGATGAAGCTTGCCACTTTTTCGGGTGAGTATCGCTTTTCCTGTGAGCGCCGCGCGACGGCCCGGGACTCAGCGCCCCGGGGCCGGCCCGTCGCGCGTGCGATCAGAGTTCCGAGTGTGGGCGGTGTCCAGATTCTCGTCCCGCCACTGCGCGGAGGAGTGCGGTCATGCCGGGACGGGAGCTGACCCCACGACGCTGCCGAGAAAATCTAGGCCGGGGGAACTAGACTTTGTCGCCAGGGGCAGATAGTCTTCCCCTCGTTGGAAGCAGAGATCGTCGAAGACGCAGACGATGTGAGTCCGAGCGTCAAGCAGGGCCCGGAAGTCACGTGGCTCGCTCGGCACGTGGTGGCACAGCATCACCACATGGAGTTCAGTAAGGCACGTGCAGTTCAAGACCTTGATGTAATTCCAGGTCAAGGCAGTGCAGGCAGGGCTGATGCAATTTCGGGGCCCGGCTTGATGCAAGAAGAACCGCCGTACGTGGATGGGGCCGTGAAGTTTGCGTGGGGCTCCGGCACCGGCGTTTGAGTACGACAGTGTCATAGCAATAGAAGCAGAGGAAAGGGAGGGCTGAGCACCGTTGGATCGCCCGCCGTCAGGACGGAGTCATCGTTCTGGGGTGGACACCGCAGGTCCCATCGAACGTGAGGTGGTCTCCGGTCACGCTTATGCGATCCTCGCACCGCAAGCCGCGAAACGGCGCAGGTGCGGAAAAGGCAAACCGACGAACCTGTCGGTAGATGGTGTGGTAAACCCATAACCCTGGGCCCCGGTGCTTCTGCGCCGGGGCCCTCGTCATGGAAGGTGTATGCATGGGCCAACCCGATGACATGCTCGACGACGAGGACTACCCCGCTTACACGATGGGCCGCGCTGCGGAGATCACCGGCGCCTCGCAAGACTTCCTGCGCCGCCTGGAGAAGGCGAAACTGTTCGTCGCGTACCGCTCGGCGGGTGGACACCGTCGCTACTCCCGTTACCATTTGCGTCTCGCCGCGCGGGCCCGCGAGATGGTCGGCCAGGGTGTCGCTCTGGAAGCCGCCTGCCGGATCATCATCCTCGAGGACCAGCTCCGGGAAGCTCTTCAACAGAACGAGAACCAGCAGCGCCCACGGGAAGCGGAGGCTGCCTGACCTCACCACCGCCGGTCCTTTCCCGACGCGGAAGGACCGTTCGTGGCCAAGGCCCAAGTGCCCGCGAGCGCCCTGCCGGGCGCCGGTCAGTGCTCGGCGAGGGCGAGGTGCGGTAGGCGGCGGTCCAGCCACTGCGGCACCCACCAGGCGCCCGCGCCGCCACGCTGCCGTTCCTCGCCGACCCCGGCCCACGGACCGCATCCGCTGAGTGGGTGCCGTGTGCGGCATCGGGTGTCGCACACTGCAGGTCGCTCAGTGGTCGAGTCCTGCTTTGTCGACCTTGCGGTGGAAGCGCATGCCGGCCAGGCCGCCGAGGATGGCTCCGACGAGGGCGGCGAGCAAAGCCAGGATCAGCGCGATGATAGCACCGGTGGTGGCGTCATCGCCGCTGACCGGTAGTTGCGGAAACCCGCCGACCCGGTCGAGGACGTTGTACTTGTCGCCCAGCGTGGCGGTGGCGATGGCGATGGCGGCGGTGATGACGACGGCCCAGATCCACACCGCGACCCCTTGGCGAATGCCGTTGAAGCGGGCCATCCGCCCGGCGACGTATCCGCCGCAGTAGTAAGCGATCAGCAGCACTACCAGCAGGGTGATGGCCCCGGCGACACCGAGTTCGCCGGCGTTCTGCCCCGCCTTGCTCTGCGCGTCGGAGATGTCATCGGCGGCGGCCAGACCCACGGCGGTGCCCACGGCCAGCAGCAGGCCGGTCAGGATGACTGAGGTGCCGGTGGCGGTCAGCCAACCGAAGAACGCCGATCCCCACTTGATGCCGCCGAAGCGGTCCTTCTGCCGCGCGACCATGTTCTGCTGATCCGTGCGTGGGGCATATGCGCCGGTGTCGGCCTCGGCGGGCCGTGCGGCCGTGCTGTTGGTGGTCTCTGCCAGCGACTCGCGGGTGCGGGGCGCGGAGTCTTTGCGGGAGGGAAGCGTGCTCATGATGTCTCCGATCGACTCAGCGGCAATGTCTGCACCGAGAACAGGCGCTACCGGTCGTAGCGGCCGCATTCCCGCTCGTCGATGGGTTAAACGGCAGAAGTCACACCGCTGCGAAGCGTGCCACAAAGGAGCATCGCGTGCGGGCGGGTTCGTCGCTGCGCTGGGCTGTTCGTCATACGGTGCGGAGGTGTGCAAATCGGTAGGCGGGGTAGCCGCATAGTGAAGGTATTGCCATTTGCGCGGCTAGAGCGTTGACCGCCCACTTCGAGGGAGCGCCGCTACCGATGACCGCCAACGAGACCGATTCCGCCACCGCGACGAAGAGCACCCGCCCCGAGGCCCCGGCAGAGGCCGCCGGCGACACCTCCGCCGGCCACCCTTCTCAGCCGCATCCAACCCTTCCGGAAGGGATGGGCGATGTTGACCGCCGGGCGATCGACACCGTACGGGTGCTGGCCATGGACGCGGTGCAGAAGGTCGGTAACGGGCATCCCGGCACGGCGATGAGCCTGGCACCCGCCGCCTATCTGCTGTTCCAGAAGTGGCTGCGCCACGATCCAGCCGACCCGCACTGGACCGGCCGCGACCGGTTCGTCCTCTCGATGGGCCACTCGAGCCTGACCCTCTACATCCAGCTCTACCTGTCCGGCTACGGCCTGGAACTCGCCGACCTGCAGGCGCTGCGCACCTGGGGTTCACTGACTCCCGGGCACCCTGAGGTGAACCACACCCCGGGGGTGGAGACGACGACCGGCCCGCTGGGTCAGGGCGTCGGCAACGCCGTCGGCATGGCGATGGCCGCCCGCCGCGAGCGGGGCCTGCTCGACCCGGACACCCCGGCCGGGGAGAGCGTGTTCGACCACACCGTGTGGGTGTTCGCCTCCGACGGCGATCTGGAAGAGGGGGTCAGCGGCGAAGCGTCGTCGCTGGCCGGTACCCAGCAGCTGGGCAATCTCGTGCTGGTGTACGACGACAACCGGATCTCGATCGAGGACGACACCCGGATCGCGTTCACCGAGGATGTCGGCAACCGCTACGAAGCGTACGGCTGGCACGTGCAGCACGTGGACGACGGCGAGGACCTGGCCGCCGTCGACCGGGCACTGGCCGCGGCCAAGGCGGAGACCGGCCGGCCGTCGGTCATCGTGCTGCACACGATCATCGGCTGGCCGGCGCCGAACAAGCAGAACACCGGGGCCGCGCACGGCTCCGCGCTCGGCGACGACGAGGTCCGCGCCACCAAGCAGGTCCTCGGCTTCAACCCGGACACCACGTTCGAGGTCGCCCCGGAGGTGCTGGAGCACGTCCGCCAGGTCGCCGAACGCGGCAAGCAGAAGCGCGAACAGTGGCAGCAGCGCTTCGACGCGTGGCAGGCCGGCAATCCCGACGGTGCTGCCCTGCTCGAGCGCATGTCCACCCGCACCCTGCCTAAGGGCTGGGCCGGCAAGCTGCCCACCTGGGACGCCGACGCCAAAGGGGTGGCCACGCGGAAGGCTTCCGGAGAAGTCCTGGCCGCGCTCTACCCGGTCCTGCCGGAGCTGTGGGGTGGCTCGGCCGACCTGGCGGAGAGCAACAACACCGCCGTCAAGGGCGAGGCCTCGTTCCTGCCCACGAACCGGCAGACCAAGATGTGGAGCGGCGGACCGTACGGGCGCACCCTGCACTTCGGCGTCCGTGAGCATGCCATGGGCGCGATCATGAACGGCATCGCCCAGCACGGCGGTACCCGCGTCTACGGCGGGACGTTCCTCACGTTCTCCGACTACATGCGCGGCGCCGTCCGTCTCGCCGCCCTCATGCAGCTACCGGTCACCTACGTGTGGACCCACGACTCCATCGGCCTGGGCGAGGACGGCCCCACCCACCAGCCGGTCGAGCACTACGCGGCCCTGCGGGCCATTCCCGGCTTGGACTTCGTGCGCCCGGCGGATGCCAACGAGACCGCTGTCGCGTGGCGCACCATCCTGGAGCACAACGACCGCCCGGCCGGTCTGGCGCTGTCCCGGCAGAACCTGCCCGTCTTCGACCGCACCCGGTTCGCCTCGGCCGAGGGAGTGGCCAGGGGCGGGTACGTGCTGGCCGAAGCCTCCGGTGGCAGCCCTCAGGTCATCCTCATGGGCACCGGCTCGGAGGTGCAGATCGCCGTCGCTGCCCGGGACGTGCTGGAAGCCGACGGGGTCCCCACCCGGGTGGTGTCGCTGCCCTGCTGGGAGTGGTTCGCCGCGCAGGACCGCAGCTACCGCGAGCAGGTACTCCCGCCCACGGTCCGCGCCCGGGTCAGCGTCGAAGCCGGAGTGTCCATGGGCTGGCGGGAATTCGTCGGCGACGCCGGCCGCATCGTCGGGCTCGACCACTACGGCGCGAGCGCCGCCTACACCGTGCTGTACGAGCAGTTCGGGCTCACCGCCGACGCCGTCGTGACCGCGGCCCGGGAAAGCCTCGCCGCCGTCGACGCGCCGGCGGTCGCGCCCACCGGACCGGACAGTGTCGGCGTCCTGCATTCACCGACCGGCGACCGCTGAACCGTCGGCTTCCGCTCCCTCTCCGTACCGGGAAGGCATTGTCATGACGCAGAACGAGAAGCTGGCTGCGTTGTCGCAGGCAGGGGTGTCGGTCTGGCTGGACGACCTGTCCCGGGACCGTATCCGCAGCGGCAACCTGCAGTCGTTGGTCGCCGGTTGCGGCACACAGAGCGGCAACGCCTCCGGCTGTACGGTGACGATCAGGTCCCGGCCAGGGATGATGAGGTCGCCGTCGAGTTGGCGGGGCTGGTCACGGGTGCTGTGGATCTCCACCCGGGCGGCAGTGAAGGTCTCCATCCGGGCGACGGTGTCTTTCGGCGCAGCACGCCCCAGCCCAGCGCCGCCCAGTGCTGCAAGGTGCGGGAGCTCAGCACGGCGACATCGAGCAGCCCGTCGTCGGGCTGGGCGTCGTTGAGCAGCCGCACGCCACCCTGCAGGCGACCGACGTTACCGACGATCACAGTGCGTGGGCGGCGGGTGAACGCAGGCTGGTCGTCGAGGGTGATGCGGAGCCGCATGGGCCGGTCACGCAGGTGTTGCGCGGCGCCGGCGACGTAGGCGAGCCAACCGATGTGCTTCGCGGTGTCGTTGGTCGCGTCGAGCATGTGGGCGTCGAAACCCATGCCGGCCATCACGGCGAAATTCTGCTCGCCGACGGCGCCGACGTCTTCAACAGCAGGACGAGATCGATGCCGAGGTGGCTGTGTCGACGGCCGCGTGGCACGCGCACCAGCTTCATGAACAAAGCCGCGACCGGGATCGCCGAGGCCATGACAGGCGCGAGCCCCCATCCCTCCACCGGCCGGTCCCCGCTGATCCGCGGATCATCCAGCGGTACCGGGCTGTTGTCGAGGCGCTGCACGAGGAACACCTGGACGCGCGCGTACGACACCTCGCTGCTCGGGAACGATCAGCGCAACAGCGCGAGGCCAGCAGCGTGCTCCGTGCCGAACTTCTCGACGCCCGGGAGCGGGAAGTCACCTTCCGTGAGCAAGTGGCCGACCAGCGAGACATCGATGCGGAGTTGGCATCCTGGCCAGATGCCGGCCCTCGCCTGCGCTGACCCGGCGAGGGCGGCGTCCCAAGGCTTGCAGTTGTGAGCTCGGCTGGCAGCCGCTCAGCGGGTGATGTGGGGCTCTGGCACGTCAGCAGTCGGCGCTGGTCCGCCGGCCGGTAGCCAGACAGGCCCAGACGACCTTGCCGCCGTTCTGCCGTTGGTGTCCCCACGTGGTGGCAGCGGATGCGACCAGGTGCAGGCCCCGCCCGCCCGGGATGTCCGCGTGATGGTCGCTGCGGGCTTCCGGCTCGGCGGCGGCGCCATCGAACACGGCAATGTACAGATAGTGCGGTTGCATTTTAATCTGAAAGGTCACCGGGGTGTGGGCGTGCACGACCGCGTTGGTGACCAGCTCGCTGGCGACCAGGGTGGCTGAAGCAGTGAGATGCGGGACGTTCCATCGCGCGCACGCCTCCGTGACGATGGCGCGGGCCTGGCGGGCGGCACCCGGAACCGGGCGGATGTCCTCGCTGATGAGCTCATCGTGACTGGCCAGCGCGCGGAGTGCGTCAGCCGTCCTGGCGTACAGCGGCGGTGTTTCCTCGGCCTTGGTCGTGAGCAGGCCGGCGGTGGCAGTATCCGGCGCGCAGAGCAGCACCGGCGTACCGGGCCAGAGCCGCGCCTCAGTGGCGACCGTGGAGAAAGCCTCCACTGCGTGCGCGTCGGTCACAGTGGCGCCGGACAACTCGACCAGCACAGCCCTCGGTCTGCGTCGCAAGCACTGGCTCAGAGAATCTTGCAGTGCCGGACCGGATCGGGCGTCGACCGTACCGCGCACCGTGACGGTGACCAGATCATCATGGGACTCGACCTGCCAGCTCGCGGGCTGGGTCACGTGCGTCAGCTCCTCTACCGGGCGTCGTTTCAGCTGTGTCGTGCCCGTCGTCGATCTCAGGGTTGAACATTCTGCGCAACGCCGACGGGCATTGCCGGCCATCAGGGCCATTGATCGCTTTCTGAGTGGCCGCCGCCGCTGGTCCGGGCTGCGGTCGAGAGGCGGTTGAGGCGCGTTGTACCCGGCTGAGTGCATGAGTATGCCGTTCGGCAGTTGTAAGCTCGGTCGTCGCGGTGGATCGGCCGGAAGATCCGTATGCTGCCGGGATGGACCCCACCATGGAGGTAGCGCTGTCCACCATGCTGGCCGCGGCCGAGGAAGCCACACCGGTGCAGGCCGTCGAGGCTGTCACCCGGGAACTCGGTGCGGCGCTGCGCGCTCGCAGCGTCTCCTTCCTCATCGCTGACCTCAGCGGCCGGGCTCTGGTCCGGTTGGCGTACGTGCCGTTGGACACCGACGGTGAGGGACGCCGCGACGGCGGCGAGGTGGCGACAGTGGTGCCGTTCGACGGTGGCCCCCAGGAGCAGGTGCTCCGCACGCAGAAACTGCAGGTGGAGTCCGCCGACGGCGGGTGGCTGGTCCTTGCGCCGGTCACCGAACGCGGCGAGATCATCGGCCTGCTCGAGATCGCCCTCGACACGGCACCGGCAACCGGGACGCTCGGGGAGATCGCCCGGACCGCGCATGCGCTGGCGTTCGTGATCATCGCCAACCGGCGCCACACCGACCTGTTCGAATGGGGACAGCGCACCGTACCGTTCACCCTGTCCGCGGAGATCCAACGCCGGCTCCTGCCGGCCGCGTTCACCTGCGAGGGCGGCGCGTTCACCCTGTCCGGCTGGCTCGAGCCGGCCGCCAGCATCGGCGGGGACACCTTCGACTACAGCGTCGCCCGCGACACCCTGCACTTCAGCATCACCGACGCCATGGGCCACGGTGTGGCCAGCGCACTGACCGCCACCCTCGGCGTGGCCAGCCTGCGCAACTCCCGCCGGGCCGGGCACAGCCTCACCGAACAGGCCGACACCGCCAGCGCCGTAATCGCCCAGCACACTCCGACGCGAGGGGCCTTCATCACCGCCGTGCTCGGACGTATCGACCTCACCACCGGGATCTGCGACGTGATCAACGCTGGGCACGTACCGCCGTTGCTGGTGCGCGACGGCGACCCGCAGCCGCTGGACCTGCCCCGCAACTTCGCGCTCGGGATGTTCCCCGATTCGCCGTGCCGCGTCGATCAGGTCGCGTTGCGGCCCGGCGACCGCCTGGTGATCGTCACCGACGGGATGCGTGAACGCGCCGCCGCCGCCTTGGACCTGCCCGCCAAGCTGCGTTCCTTGACCGCACTACACCCGCGCGAGGCCGCCCGTTCGCTGGCTGACGCCGTTCTCGAGGTCGCCGGCCCCGAACTGGCTGACGACGCCACTCTGCTGATCATCGACTGGCACGGCCACCACGGACGACCACGCCGCGCCGACGCCGGAGCTGACCTCGCCGCCGCGACCTCAGCCGACCACCGGTGACGACGACCGTGGTCAGGGCCCCGTCGGTGGCATGTCGGCCTCGGCGGCATCCACCGTGTCGTAGACCTTGAGCACCTGGTCCACCGCTGACACCCGCAACACGTACTCGACGGGTTGCTGCACCCCGGCGACGCACAACCGGCCGCCCTTGTCCTGCAGCTCCTTGAACCACACCATCAGGACGCCCAGACCGCTGGAGTCCATGAACGTCACGTCGGTGCAGTCCAACACCACCTGCAGAGCACCGGAATCAGTGACCTCTTGCAGGAAATCCTGCAAATGGGGACACGTATCCATATCGAGCTCACCGCCGACCCGCACGACCGTGCACCCCCGAGCGGCCCGGGCCGACAGCTGTAGATCCACGACTACCTCCAGAACCCGGGCACCTCGATGCACCGCCGGGCGGCGGGCCTCGTTACCCTAATATCCACAACGGCTACGGCGAACCGGGACCAAGGTGGTCACTTGGTCGAAGACGAGCCGAGCATATGTTGATCATCACCGCGTTCGGTGGTCTGGTGTCGCGCCTCGATCCAGTATCACCGTTCCGACGTAAACGTTCTTTCCGAAGAGAGGCCGACACCGGGCGGCGGCCGTCCGTCCGTGACCCGTCGCCGCAGGCTGGCAGCAGTACGGACCGGGCTTACGCCGCCGACCGGCCAGGGTGGTACCGCGGGAGGCAGCAAGGTCAGTCCGGATCGTCCTCAATCATCCTGCAGTGAGTTGTCCGGTGTCGGTCAGCGAACGGGCGACGTCGACCAGTTTGGTGTTGGTCTGCTGGCTGGCCCGTGCCAGCACGGAGAACGCCTGGTCGGCGCTGATCTTGTGGCGCTCCATCAAGACGCCTTTGGCCTGTCCGATCACATCTCGCGCGGCGACGGCCTTGCGCAGGTGTTCCTGCTCCTGCGCGCCGGACATCGCGACGGCGGCGTGTGAGGCGAACAGCAGACCGATGTGTTCGGACTCGTCGTCGAACGCCTGCTTCTCGGTGGAATACATATTCAGCGCACCGAGGTTGTCCTCTTTGACGTAGAGCTGGAACGACAGCATGCTCAGCACGCCGATCTCCGCGGTGCGACCGGTGAATTGCGGCCACCGGGCTTCGGTGGTCATGTCCGGCAGGCGTACGGTTTGCTGTTCGTACACCGCACTCAGGCAGGGGCCTTCGCCGGTGTCGTACTGCACCTGATCCACCTGGAACACCAGCTCGTCGGTCCCGGCCCGGGTATAGATCGCACGGCGGCGCTCCATCACCGACAGTGCCGCGTACTGGGCACCCGGTACTGTGCCGACGGCTGCGTGCACGATCGCCTGCAAGGTCTCGTCGACACTGTCCTCGAGTTGCAAGGTCCGGGCCAGGTCGCTGAGCCGCATTGCCAGGTCATCTGTCGCGGATCGGCTGGTGGTGTCCGAGGGCGCCCCACCCTGGTCGCCGGTTTCACCGCTGCCGTTGCGGGCCAATGCCGTTCCCTTTCTCGACGTCGGGCGGCCCCGGGCGGGATTGGCTTACCGCCCAGGGCCTCACCAGGTCACTATCGCGAATCATGTCCCGGCTTGGTGTGGGTGTGCCCGCTGCGAAGGTGTCTACACGTGCGCGTGACGCTTCGCAGATGCCGGCGGAGTTACGCTCGCTGAATTAGAGTAGCCGTTCCATAGCCCGGGAGCGCGACGTCGGTGAGGCCGACGTCAGCTTCAACAGCTCGAAAGTGCAGGGATAGGTCAGGCGTCCGGGGCTGTGCGTCGCTGTGACCAGGACTTTGCTGATGGCCCGTTGGTCGGAGCGCTCCTCTTACCGCCGCCGCGTGACGTCATCTGCGCCCAGCACCTAGGAAACTGCGGCGCGGTGTACAGCACAGAACGTTTCGGCGGCAGCCGTAGGTTCGACGTTCGAGCCGCCGTATCCGGCCCGCTATCTGTACTCTCGCCGCGCGTCGACAGCCACATCACTGACAGTCCGCTCATGCGGGCCGTCCAGCCGCCGGCGGCTCTTGCTCCTCAAGCGGGGATCGCCGATCCGTATCGGCCGGCCCGGCGGGTTTCCCCGGCACGGCGGCCAGCGATCGCAGCCAGCCTGGCTGCAGGTCCGTGTACCAGAGCGCACGTTCGAGTGATGACCTGAGCGGGCACCCGGAACCACGTCGACGAGCGTCAAGCAGACGTTCGCGTTCGTGGTGCGATGGTATCTGCGCGCTCGTCGATTTTCTTGGCCTCATGAGTGACGGCGTCGCCGAGATCGTGCAGCCGGCGTGTGGTGGCCTCGTCCGGAGACTTCTCGGCGCTTTCGTGCAGTGTGGCCTCGCTGCGCTCCAGCGCCTCAGCGGTCTCGTGCATCGTCGCGGCCGTCGTGCGTCGATCTTGCTCGTGGGAGGTCATATCCGTCGCATACCCGTCTGCTCGTCGGCTTATTCGAGTCGCTGAGACAAGGCCTCTTCATACCACCCGGTTTCGCAGACAACGACGGCGCCGCCAGCCGACAGTGCCCGGCCGCCGGGCGACAATGTCTCAGCTCCGCTGAATTGAACCGGGCTCCCCGAACATCAGGCGAAGTCTTACAGATCGCCCGATCGACCGAGCCAGCCCAATGTGCCGTCTGAGCACCTGGCCTTACCCCCCTGCCTCTGTCGAGCATCCTGCGGTTCTTCCTGGGTGCTCATCAGTAGCCGCTGCACCGCCGATAGGGATGGTGAAAGGGGAGGTGCGTCGGTGGCGAAGCTACTGGTGGTCGACGACGAGCTGGACATTCGTGACCTGGTCGTGAAAACGACTGATGCGCCAGGGACATCAGGTGAAATCCGCTGAGGATGCAGCGACGGCTCTGATGCTGGTGCGGCACCACGGCCTCCCGGACGCCGTGATCCTTGACGTCGACATGCCCGACATGGACGGCCTTGATCTACTGACCCGCCTGCGCGAGCTACGCCCGGCGTTACCGGCGCTGTTCTTGACAGTGCTGTGGAGCGGCGAAGTCCAGACCCGGATCCGGGCCGCCCCCGTGAGCCTGTCGTCGTCGTTGCCGCGCACGCTGGGCTTCACCGCCTTGTACGTGCTCGCTACCTACGCCGGGCGTCTGACCGTCATGGATGAGACCAACCTGAGCCTGGTGTGGCCCGCGGCTGGTGTCTCCGCCGTCTGGTTCCTCGCCCAGCGCTCCTCTCGCTGGTTCTGGCTCGACCTGATCGCCCTGACCGTGGTCACCATGGCCGTGAACACGGCCACCGGTGCACCCCCAGCACTCGCGCTCTTCTTCGTGGTGGCGAACCTGGCGCAGGCGCTGGTCTTTTCTTACCTGTTCCGCCGATGGTTGCTTCAGCCATGGGGTGGCGGCGGCGACCAGCCCTCGCGCGGCTGCACCAGCTGTGGCGCTTGATCGCCGCGGCGTTTCTGAGCACCGCCTGCGGCGCGCTGCTTCTGCACACCGAGATGGCGTGCCGTCGTGGGGGGAACGCTGGCACTGCGCCCGATCGACCAGGACCAGGACCAGTGCCTGGTGCTGCTGCATGAGAAGGGTGGTCCGGTGCGGTGGCAGCCGGTGTCACCGACGCTGATGAGTCATCTGCATCAGCACGCCGCCGAGCGCGGCGCGCCGCCAGCGGGCCAGCTGTTGCGGTACCGCGGCGGCCAGCCGATCACGTACCGGCGTTACGACCCGTCGCGACGCGGCACATCGGATGCACCCCCGACCTGCGGTGCATGCGGGTGCCGATCCTCAACACGCTCGAGACCGACGGGTACGTGGCCCGGGCGCTCGAGGCGGAAGCCAGACGGTTCTTCCGCAAGGACGTCACTCTGGACGGAGTGCCCGCCGGGATCCGTACCGTGGTCGGCGGGGAGGCGCTGACCGCCCGCTGATCGACGACGACTGGTCGCGCCCTGTCGGGCGGTGGGGTGCCGCCGAATGAACCGACGGCACCCTGCCCTAGCTGTCCGCGAGGGTTATTGCAGCGCCCACTGCTGGTTGCCCTGGCCGCCGGCGATGCAGTTGTAGACCTGGAGGCCCGTACCGTTTCCGGTGGCCTGGCCGATTGCGTCGAGGCACTTGCCGGATGCGGTGTTGACCACGTTGCCGTTGCTCTGCAGCGTCCACTTCTGCGCGCCGCTGCCGTTGCACGTCCACAGGTTCACGGCTGTGCCGTCGCTGCCGGTGTTCAGGCACTTGCCGCTCTGCGGGTTGACCAGCGTGTTGTTGGTGTAGGTCCAGGTCTGGTTCCACTGGCCGGTGCAGTCGTACAGCTGGAGCCGGGTGCCGTCGGCGGTGCCGTAGCCGGTGATGTCCGTGCATCGCCCGCTGGCCCGGCCTTTCAGCGCGCCGGTGGTCGCCGGCGGGGTCGAGGTCGGCGGGGTCGACGCGCTCGGGCTGGCTGACGGCGAGGACGGCGGTGTGCTGGGGATCAGTGAGCACTTGGCGGTGTATCGGGCGACCCGGGTGTTGTCCTGCAACGCCGGGCACATGAACGGGGTGTACCGGGTGTCGCCGTCGACGAAGATCTTCAGCCACGGGATCTGGGTGCGCAGCTCGATGTCGTTCGGCTTGGTCCAGAACAGGTGGTCGGCGCCGCTGTATTGCACGTACGCGCCGGGGGTGTCGGCGCGCAGGGTCGGGAAGAGACCGTCGAGGTACGAGGGGGTCACCACCGTGTCGTTCTGGCCGCCCTGGATCAGCGTGGGCACCCGGTCGTTGTTCAGGTTGCCGGACGGGAAGTAGGGGGCGAGGCCGATCGCGGCTTTCAGCGACGGGCGCTGGGTGGCCGCGTAGAGGGCACCGCCGCCGCCCATCGAATGGCCGATCACGGAGAGCCGGTTAGCGTCGACCCGGTCGCGTACGGGGCTGCGCTGCGTGAGGTAGTCGAGCGCGGCCAGCAGCTGGGTGCCACGGGCGGTGTCCCAGTCGGTGGTGCTGTTGGTCTCGACGCCGATGACGACGAAGCCGAAGGAGGCGAGCCGCGGGCCCATCCAGGCTTCCTCGTCGGCGAAGCGGGCGGTGTAGCCGGGCACGATGGCGACCGCGCCCCACGTGCCCTGGCTGGTGTCGGTCGGGTAGTAGATCGTGCCGCCGTTGAACCCGTTGCCGGGCGACACGCTGACTTGCGCGGTGGCGAAGGGTCCGTAGGTGGCCGCGACGCTCGCCACGGTCGGGTCCGGGCCGCGCTGGTACGGGCTGTCAGCGGACGCCGAACGGGCCGCGACCACCGCGATGGCCAGCACCACACCGATCGCCACCGAGGCGCGGAGCATGCGCAGACGCCGGCGGGTGGCGCCGGTTCGTGGCGGCGGCGCGGTCGCGTGAACGGGAGTGTCGCCGATGTCGGGCTGGTGCATCGTGGTACTCCTCTGCTGTCAGTGACGGGTCGGGGCGGTGGCTGCTGCCGGCAGGCGGGTTCGCCTGCCGGCAGCGGCTCGACAGCTGGGCGGGGTGCCGTCAGCGCTGCAGGGTGAGCAGGCCCGGGCGCCACGGCAGGTTGTTGTAGTCGCCGCCGGCGTTGGGGTCTTTGCCCTGGTAGAGCAGCTGGAGGTTGCAGGGGTCGACGGTCTTGGTCTGGTCCGGGTTGGTCCGGACCAGGTCACCGTGGCTGATGTCGTTGGT
>NZ_JBSGFR010000055.1:0-56002 GCF_053603475.1 Actinoplanes sp. NPDC004185
GTGCCGGTCACCGCCGCGGCCACGAGGACCAGACCGGCCGCGGCGAGCGCCCACCGGCGGGCAGGCCGCGGACGCGCGACGGTGGGCGGGGTGGCGACTTCAGTGCTCATGGTTTCCTCCAGCAGACGGGCCGTACGGTCCGGGGACAGCGGCGCGAGCCGTGCCGCCGGGTCCGCGTCCCGCAGCCGGGCGCGCAGGTCGTCGTCGGTCACGGCCGTCTCCCCTCTTCCGGTACGTCATGTCCGGCACCCTCGCCGAGCTTTCGCAGCTCCGCCCGCAGCCTGCCGCGCGTGCGGTGCAGCCGGATGCTGACGGCGTTCGGGGTGAGGCCGAGGACGGCGGCGATCTGCGCGGGGCCCAGATCCTCCCAGGCCCACAGCCGGACGATCTCGGCGTCCAGCGGGGCCAGCCGGCCGAGCGCGGTGTGCAGATGCTCGTCCGGGAGCTCGACGGGCTCGGCCACGACGGCCGCGGGCGGATCGAGAGCGACGATCCGGGCCGCCAGGCGGCCCTGGCGGCGGCGGGCCCGTTCGGCGTTGGCGAGGCAGTGCCGGGCGACACCGTACGCCCACGGCAGGTGGTCGTCCGGCACCTCGTCGAGCCGACGCCAGCAGACCAGCAGCGTCTCCGAGAGCACGTCCTGGGCGGTGTCCGGATCCGTACGGCGGGCCAGGAACCGGCGCAGCGGCTCCATCAGCAGGACCGCGAGCTCCTCGAAGCGGGCCCGCGCCTGCGTGTTCACCACGTTCACCCTGGCACATGTCCGGCACGCGGCCCGTTCTTTCACCGGCGCGCCGCGGACAGCACAGCGTCCCGGCGCGCGATGCTCACGCCGGGACGCTGTGCGTCGGGTGCCCTAGATCCGGAAGCCGCCCACCAGGGCCTGCAGCTTGCGGCTCACCTCGTCGAGCTCGTCGGCGGCGCGGCGGGACTCCTCGACCGAGGCGGTGGTGGTGCGGGCCACGTCGGCCACGTTGTTGATGTTGGCGGCGATCTGGCCCGAGGCGGACGCGGCGTCGTTGACACTGCGATTCATCTCGTTGGTCGTCGCGGTCTGCTCCTCGACGGCCGAGGCGATCGTGGTCTGGTAGTCGCTGATCTGGGTGATCACAGCGGTGACCTCGGCGATCGCGGCGACCGCGCTGGTGGTGTCGGCCTGGATGGCCTCGACCCGGCGGGAGATGTCCTCGGTGGCCCGGGCGGTCTCCTGGGACAGCTCCTTGACCTCGCCGGCCACCACCGCGAAGCCCTTGCCGGCCTCGCCGGCCCGGGCGGCCTCGATGGTCGCGTTGAGGGCCAGCAGGTTGGTCTGCTGGGCGATGGTGGTGATGGCCTTGACCACGTCGCCGATCATGCGGCTGGAGTCGCCGAGCCGGGACACGGTGTCGGTGGTGACCCGGACGGTGTCGACCGCCCGGGCCGCGACGGTGGCGGCCTCGTTGGCGTTGTGCGAGATCTCGCGGATCGAGGAGCCCATCTCCTCCGAGCCGGCCGCGACGGTCTGCACGTTGCGGGAGACCTCCTGGGCCGCGTCGGCCACGACGTTGGCCTGCGCCGAGGACTCCTCCGCGCCCTTGGCGATCTGGCCGGACAACGCGCCGATGCGGTGGCTGGTCTGCGCCAGGCCCTGGGCGCTGCGGCCGAACTCGGTGATGACGGTGCTGATCGCGTCCAGCGCCGTGTTCACCGAGCGGCCCATCTGGCCGACCTCGTCGGCCGAGCGCACGTCCACCCGCCGGGTCAGGTCGCCGTCGGCCACCGCGACGAGCACGTCCGCGGCCTGGGCCAGGGGACGGGTGATGCCGCGGGTGATCCGCCAGGCGACCAGCGCCGCGATCAGCGCGGCCAGCAGCAGGCCGATCACCATGATGGTCATGAAACCGTCGGCGATCTGCCGGGCCTGGGCCGTCTCGGCCTTGTTCATCGCCTCCTCGAGGTCGATGAACACATTGATGGCCGCGAGCCACTCGATGAAGGCCGGCCTGGCCTGCGTGGTGAGCACGACGTAGGCCTGCTCGTTGTTTCCGGCCCGGCGCAGGTCGACGACCTGGCTGATCAGCGGCAGCGTCCTGGCCTGGATGCGGTTGATCTCGGCGAGCGCCTGCTTCTCCTCGGCGCTGACGCGGGCCCCGTCGGCGAACATGGCGGCCATCTTGACCGCGGACTCGTCGTACTTGGTGGTCAGCTTGGCGATGATGTCGACCTCGGTCTGCACCTCGGCCCCGGTACGGGCGAGCACCACGTCCCGGACGGCGATCGCGCGGTCGTGCACGCTGCCCCGGAAGTTGATGGCATACCGCTGCTTCACCCCGTTGAGATCGTTGACGACGGTCAGCCGATCGTTGATCTTGTTGACCTCGTTGACGCCGATGACCGTCAGCACCACCATGCCGATGATCACCACGAGGAAGCCGGCGCCGAGCCGGAGCCCGACCCTGAGGTTCGACATCTTCAACCGAATCACCTGTCCGCCGTGGAAGCCCCCGGATGGGCTCGGCTGACTGTTCGACTGACGTGTGCCGAATGTGAGGATTTTCCAGGCCCCTGACGGCATCGCGGAAGATTGACACCGATCGTTGCACCAGTGAGGATGGGAGCGCTCCCAAAACTCGCTGTCCTCCGATCGGAGAGCCATGCCGTCCGCGATCTTCCACCGGGTCGCGCGGGGCGCGCTGCTGCTCGGCGCCGGTGCGCTGTGCGGTCTCGCCGCGCCCACCGCCTCCACCGCAGCGCCCGCCGCCGCGCCCGCTCCCGTCGCCGTGACCGTGAACGCCCAGGCGGGCCTGGCCACCGTTCCGGACACAGCCCTGGGCGTCAACGACGCCATCTGGGACACCAACCTGGGCACCGCC
Organism: Actinoplanes sp. NPDC004185; assembly: GCF_053603475.1. Classification (NCBI taxonomy): domain Bacteria; kingdom Bacillati; phylum Actinomycetota; class Actinomycetes; order Micromonosporales; family Micromonosporaceae; genus Actinoplanes; species Actinoplanes sp. NPDC004185. The sequence continues at coordinate 2,853 of NZ_JBSGFR010000055.1, forward strand.
GGGACCACCGGCCTGCTCAAGTCCGCCGGCGTGCAGATGCTGCGCTACCCCGGCGGCTCGTACGCCGACATCTACCACTGGCGCGACCACACCGCGCCCGGCGGCTACGTCGCCCCGGACACCGACTTCGACACGTTCATGGCCTCGGCCGGGCGGATCGGTGCCGAGCCGATGATCATCGCGAACTACGGCACCGGGACGGCACAGGAGGCCGCGGACTGGGTGCGCTACGCCAAGGACAAGGGCTACCGGGCCAGATACTGGACGATCGGGAACGAGAACTACGGCAACGGCCACTACGGCGAGCCGTGGGAGGCCGACAACCACGCCGACAAGAGCCCGGCCGCGTACGCGGCGGGGGTGGTCGCGTTCGCCGAGGCGATGCGGGCCGTCGACCCGGACGTCAAGATCGGCGCGGTGCTCACGACGCCGGGCAACTGGCCCGACGGTCTGGTCGGCGCGGGCGACGCCGGCACCTGGAACCAGGAGGTGCTCACCCGCGCCGGTGCGCACATCGACTTCGTGGACGTGCACTGGTATCCCGGCGGGGGCACGGCGGCCGAGGCGCTCACCAGGACGAGCCACGTCGACGACGCCATGTACCTGCTGCGCCGGCAGATCGACCAGTACGCCGGCAGCAACGCCGGCCGGATCCGGGTCAGCCTGACCGAGATGAACGTCGGCGTGGGACAGAACACCCAGCCCGGCGCCCTGTTCCTCGCCGACGCGTACAGCGACCTGCTGGAGAACGGCGTCTTCACGGTGCAGTGGTGGAACGTCCACAACGGCATCGGCAATGTGACGACCGTCGCCGGGCAGCGCGACTACGGCGACTTCGGCCTGCTCTCCTCCGGCAACTGCGCGTCCGACGGGTCGGTGTGCGAGCCGGCGCTGAACACGCCGTTCGCGCCGTACCACGCGCTGAAACTGATGAGTTCCTTCGTGCACCCGGGCGACCAGCTCGTCCGGGCCGGCTCCGACGATCCGCTCGTCGCCGCGCACGCCGCCCGCCGGCCCAACGGCGACCTGCAGGTGCTGCTGGTCAACCGGGACCCCGACCACGAGCGGACGGCCACCCTGGACTACCGGGGCTACAGCCCGGGTACCGGCACCGCGCCGACCGTCATCTCGCTCGGCAACGGCGCCGGGGCGCTCGAGACCGCCGAGCGGGGAAGTGCGACTGAGCAGACGCTGCCGCCGTACTCGCTCACGCTGGTGACCCTGCACCCGGCCCGGACCGCCGCCGGGGCCCCCGGAGCACCCGGCGCGCCCGTCGCCGGGGCCGTCACCGACCGCACCGCGACGATCTCCTGGCCCGCGGCGCAGCCGGGCCGCGACCCGATCGCCAAGTACGAGGTGTACCGGGCCAACGGCGCCGTCAGCGAGCAGCTCGGCGAGACCTCGGGCACGTCCTTCACCGCCCGCAACCTCACGCCCGGCACCCGCTACACCGTCAACGTGCTGGCCCGGGACACCGCGGGCCGCGTGTCGTGGTCGTCCCTGCCGCTGACCGTCACCACCACCGCACCGGCGAGCAGCAGCTGCACGGTCAAGTTCAGCGACACCAACGACTGGGGCAACGGCTTCGTCGGCGCTGTCGAGGTCACCAACAACGGGCCCGCCCCGGTCACCGGCTGGACGCTGACCTTCACCTGGCCCACCGGCTGGCAGAGTGTGCAGAGCGGCTGGAGCGCCACCTGGACCCAGACCGGCCGCGACGTCCGGGTCACCAGCGACGCGGGCGCCACGCTAGCCGCCGGCGCCACGGCCACCGCCGGGTTCGTCGGTGCCTACAGCGGACCGAACGTGCTGCCGGGGGTGTTCGCCCTCAACGGCACGGTGTGCAGCACCGGCTGAGCCACTCCCGGCGGTCAGCGCCGCCGGGCGGTCGACTTCTCGCGGTACATCGCCGCGTCGGCCTCCCGGAGCAGGTGGTCGGGGTCGGCCGAGCCGTCGGTGGACAGCGCGACGCCGATGCTCAGGCCGACCTCGACCGGGCACCCGTCGATGAGGAACGGCTCGGTGATCGCGGCCGTGATCGCGTCGCGGACCCGCTCGTGGCCGTCGCGGGTGGCGAAGCCGTCGAGCAGCACGACGAACTCGTCACCGCCGAGCCGGGCGACGGTGTCGGACTGGCGCACCAGCCCGGTCAGGCGGCGGGCGACCTCCACCAGCAGGACGTCGCCCGCCGCGTGACCGAGGGAGTCGTTGACGGCCTTGAACCCGTCCAGGTCGAGCAGCAGGACTGCGAAGCGGTGGCCGGGCTGCCGGGCGGCGCGCAGGCCGGCCTGCTGGAGGCGGTCGGCCAGCAGCACCCGGTTGGGCAGGCCGGTGAGGTGGTCGTGCAGGGCGGCGTTGCGCAGCCGCTCCTCCTGGTCCCGCAGGGATGCCACCATCGCGTCCCGGTCGAGGGCGGCGGCCAGCAGGGCACCGGCCTGGTTCATCATCTCGCGGCCCGGCGGCGTGCTGGCCTGGATCCGGCCGACCGCCGCCAGCGCGCCCCAGTCCCGCGACGCGCTGCGCACCGGCACGACGAACACGATGTCGCCGGCCGGGCCGTCCGCCAGCGTGAACAACCCGGGCGGCGGGAACGCGCTCACCGGCCCGGATCGTGGACCGCCACCTGCCCGGAACTCCCCCACGATCTCCAGGAGCGGGTCGTCACCGCGCGGCTCGCCGTCGCCGCGCCACAGACCGAGGCATCCGCCGACCGCCGGGGTGCTCTCCATCCAGGCCAGGCCGCGCGGGTCCTTCTCGTGCGCGCCCAGCAGCTCGATGCCGAGCTCGTACTGCACGTTCAGCGTGGCCTGCAGGTAGCGGACGTCGGCGAAGAGCTCCCGGGTCCGCGACTCCGACACCGGCAGCCCGCGGCTCGGACAGCCGCACGAGTCCCGCTGCACGAAGGTGGTGGGCACGAGCCGTACGGCGGCCGGCAGCCGCGGATCCGCCGCCAGCTCGCGGGCCAGGGCGTGCACGGCCGCGCCCAGCGCGTCCAGCGGCTGGCGCACTGTGGACAGGCTAGGCCGCAGGTAGGTCGCGTCGGCGATGTCGTCGAAGCCCACGACGGCCAGGTCGCCGGGGACCGCGTAGCCGGCCTGGGCCAGCCGGCGGATGAGGCCGATGGCGTTGCGGTCGGTACCCGTCACGACGGCTGTCGCCGGCATGCCGGCCCGGATCAGGGCGTCGGCGACGAACTCGCCGCCGGTCTCGTGATTGTCGTTGAGCGCGAACACCAGCTCAGGCCGCGGCGTGAGCTGGTGGGCCAGCAGTTCCTCGCGGTAGCCCTCGTACCGTTCCCGGACGTCGAAGTGGGTCAGGTTGCCGGCGAAGGCGATGCGTTCGTGGCCGTGCCCGGCCAGGTGCGCGACGGCCTCGCGGACCCCGCTGCGGCTGTCGGCCAGCACGGACGAGCAGTCGCTGTCCGACACCTCGTGCCCGACCAGGACCACCGGCTTGCCGGCCGCCCGCGCGGCCCGGGCGTAGGCCGCGTCCACCGCGCCGGGCAGCACGATGAGGCCGGCCAGGTGCTGCCACGCCACCGGCCGGCGGAAGTCCGGCAGGCCGCTGCGGTCGGCGCTGTAGGAACCCGGATCCAGCGTCTGGACAGCCATGACCCGGTCGCCGGCGGCCACGGCGGCGCTGTTGACGCCGGCGATGATCGCGCCGTAGTAATCGCCGCCCACGAACGGCGAGAGGATGCCGAAGGTACGGTTCGTCACGACAACGGCACGCCCTGTACTGCTCGCATGTCGCCATCGTCTCCCGAGTACGCCCGCCGGGAGGCGACATCCGGTGATTCTTCCCCCGGGCACACCGGGCTGATGGAATAGAAGGGCGTCTCTAGACGAGGACAGCAGCGCGACGTATCGTGCAGAGCGCGATGGGAGCGCTCCCACGTTCCCGCATCCCCGATCAGCAGGAGGTTCCCCGATGCGCCAGGCCGTGCAGGCGATCTTTCTAAGCGGCGTGCTGCTCTCCGCGGCTGCCTGCGGCACCGCCACCAATCCCGCGCCCGGCGAGGCCGGCGTGGGCATCGGTACGGCCTCGGCGCCGCCCGCGGCCCAGCGCAGTGCGGAAGCCTCGACGAGGTCCGGGTGCGAAGCTCTCGGCCGGGTCTACAGCCGGCACATGGCGCCGTTCGCCCAGGCCCTCACCGAGCTGGCCGACGCCCGCAAGACCGCCGGCGACGACAAGAAGAACGAGCAGGAAGTCAAGCAGGCGCTGACCGCGTTCGCGACAGCCATCAGCAGCGCCACCGCGGAGAGCACCGATCCGGAGCTGCGCACCGCCGGTAAGCAGACCGCGGACAAGCTGAAGGCCAAGGCCGCCGACGCCAAGAGCTTCAGCGCGGTCAAGACCACCCAGGACGTCAACACGACGCTCGGCTCCACGCTCAAGGACTGGCTCTCCCCGCTCGACCAGCAGTGCTCCTGACCGCGGCCGGGCGCCGTGACGGCGCCCGGCCCGGCCCTGGTCATCAGGTCGCGGAGCAGGTCACAGCCGGTACGCCGTTGGTGCCGGCCCACGAGCCGAGGAAGCCGAAGGTCGTGGAGGCACCGGCGGCCAGGCTCCCGTTGTAGGACGCGTTGCGAGCGGTCACGGTGGAGCCGCTGCTGGTCACGGTCGCGCTCCACGCCTGGGTGACCGTCTGGCCGTCAGGGAACGCGAGGGTGACGGTCCAGCCCCGCACCGCGGCGGTCCCGGCGGTCACCTTGACCTCACCCTGGAAGCCGCCGGTCCACTGCCCGGTCACGGCGTACGCCGCCGCGCAACCGGCCGGGGCCGGCGGGGCACTCGTCGGCGGGTTGCTGCTCGGCGGGGTGCTGGCCGGCGGCGTACTGGCCGGCGGGGTCGTCGTTCCGCCGCCGAAGATCGCGGCCTCCTTGGCGGTGGCCTTGATGCCGTTGGGCCCGTTGAAGACGCGCTCGCCGAAGGTGGTCAGCTGGTCCGGGTCGAACCCGACGGTCATGTCGAGGACCGGGTCGTTGTTGCCGGCCCACGACCAGCCCAGGTAGCCGAGGTTCCGCTTGACCGCCTCGGCCATCAGGGTCTGGTCGTCCACCTCGCCCGGGGCGAACTGCCAGCCGAACTCGCCGATGACCAGCGGCCAGCCCTTGGCCTGGAAGGTGTCCAGGTAGGAGGTGATGGACGCGGCTGTGTTGAAGACGGCGTACATGTGGATGGAGAGCACGGTGTTGTGCTGGGTGTCGGCGTCCAGCACGGTCTGCGCGTTGTCCCGCATGGTGTAGGTCCAGTCCTGACCCCAGTTCGGCGCGTCGACCATCAGCAGGTGCTGGAAGCCGTTGCTGCGCATCTTCCGGACGGCCGCGCCCGTCGCGCTGGTCCACTGGCCGGGGTCGGTGTTGCCGATCGGCTCGTTGCCGATGTTGATGGCGATGTAGTCCTCCTGGCCGGCCAGCACGCTCTTGAGGCCGATCCAGTAGTCGGCCGCCTGATCCAGCGTGTACGCGGCAGCGTCCTCGCCGTAGCCGGTGGTGTCGTGGTCCTCCAGGACGCAGATGAGCCGGTTCTGCTTGCAGAGCGAGATCACCTTGGCCACGTCAGCGGCGCTGTTGGCCGTCCAGCGGCCGCCGCTGAGCACGACCCGTACGGTGTTGGCGCCCTTGGCCTTGATGTCGGCGAACGAGCCGGTCTCGTCGGTGAACCAGGTGTGCTCGTGGTTGACGCCGCGCATGACGAACGGCTGCCCGCCCGCCTCGACGATGGTGCGGCCGCTGATGTGCAGGCCGGTGGCCGCGTACGCGGGGTCGACGGAGAACAGGACGGAGGCGGCGGCGGCGAGCACCGCGGCGCCGAGGGTGGCGAGTCGTCTTCTCATGACCTACCTCAGATCGGGGGCCCTCGTCGGCACAACGCGTCCACCCAGGACGCCACGGCACGGCGGGCACGGGGAAAGGTGCCGGCCGTCCGGGCCAAACGCTGTGACGAGGTGTCAACACGCTACGACGCGCTCTCCCCCGACCACAATGGGAGCGCTCCCATATATTGAGTTTTATCCATATGACGAGCACAACCGAGCCGCGGCCACCACCGTCGTAGCCGCGGCTCGGGCCGGTCAGCTCCCGGCCGCGGCCCGGCGGCGCGTCGAGGGCAGAGCGAGCGAGGCGACGACCGCCAGCACCGCCACGCCCGCGCAGACCCAGAAGCCGTAGGTGAACGCGTCGTCCGTGGGCAGGCCCTGCGGCGTGCTGTGCGACGAGATGACGGCCGCGACGACCGCCGTGCCGATGCTGCTGCCGATGGTCCGGGCGATCGTGTTGACGCCGGTGGCCTCACCGGTCTGGGCGGCCGGCACACTCTCGATGATGGCGTTGGACATCGCCGCGAACGCGAAACCGATGCCCGCGCCGGTGAGCACCCCGGAGGCCAGCACCTGCCAGATCGCGCCGTGGCCGAGGGCGGGCAGCGTGAACGCGGTGACCACCAGGACGGCGCCGAGGAACATCGGCACCTTGGGGCCGTAGCGGCGGTCCAGCAGGCCGGCCAGCGGACCGAAGACGACCATCATCAGCACGGTCGGCAGCAGGAACAGCCCGGCCTGCGAGACCGACTTGCCGAAGCCGTAGCCGGTCGCCGCGGGCAGCTGGAGCAGCGTTGGGACCAGCAGGAACGTGCCGAACATGGCGAAGCCGAGGATGAGCGCGACCAGGTCGGTGGCCCACACGCCGCGTACCCGCATCAGGCGCATGTCGATGAGCGGCTCCCGGACCCGCAGCTCGACCAGGACGAAGGCGACCAGGGCGACCACGCCGAGGACCAGCAGGCCGACGGTCCTGGCCTCGCCCCAGCCCCAGGCCTGGCCCTTGCTGATCGCCAGCAGCAGCGACACCAGCGCCACCGACAGGATGCCGGCGCCGAGCACGTCGAGACGCCCGGGGGTGCGCACCGGCGACTCCTTGATGCCGAAGATCGACCCGAGCAGCGCGATGACGACCAGGACCAGCGGCAGCCAGAACAGCCAGTGCCAGGACAGGTGCTCGACGATCGGGCCCGCGGCCACGATGCCGACCCCGGCGCCGACCCCGAAGATCGCCGACAGCAGACCGACCGTGACGCCGACCCTCTCCCGCGGCAACTCGTCGCGGACGATGCCGATCGACAGCGGCAGGATCGCACCCGCCGCGCCCTGCAGGGCGCGGGCGACGATCAGCACGATCAGGTTGGGCGCGAGCGCGGCCAGCAAGGTGCCGCCGGCCAGGATGGCGAGCACGGCGATCAGGACGCGGCGCTTGCCGACCATGTCGCCGAGGCGGCCGAGGATCGGCGTCAGCACCGACGCGGAGAGCAGGTACGCCGTGATCACCCAGCTGGCGTCCCCGGTGGCGACATCCAGCTCGCGCCCGATCGTCGACAACGCCGGCGCCACCAGCGACTGGAGCACCGCGAAGGCCAGGCCGCCGAGCGACAGGTAGAGCACCAGCAGGGTGTTGCCGGCACTGCGGCCTGCACCCGCGGTGGAACCCGCGCGGCGCGGCTGCTCGATGGTCTGCGTCATGAGAACCCCGGAACCTAGATGTAAACAGTTGCTGACTTAACCCAGTATCGACGGCGGGACGGCAAAGTCAACGGATGTTTACGTCACACCCCGGCGGCCGTTACGCTGGTGACGCCACGGAAGGAAGCCATGACGACACGTACGCCCGTACCCCGCCGCCGCGACGCCGCGGGCACCCGGCAGCTCCTGCTCGACGCCGCCCGGCGCCGCTTCGCGGCCGATGGCTATGCCGCCACCACCGTGCGCGAGATCGCCGACGAGGCCGGGGTCAACGTCGCCCTGATCAACCGCTACTTCTCGTCCAAGGAGGGCCTGTTCGAGGCCTGCCTGACCGGCGCCGTCGATGAGCTCGGCCGTACGGTCGCGGCGGACGTGACCCTCGACGAGGTGCCGCACGCCATCGCCCGCCAGCTCGCCGGCCCGCACGTCGGCAAGCACCCCAGCCTGCTGGTGCTGCTTTTGCGCTCCTCCGGCGACGAACGCGCCGACGACATCCGGCGGGGCATCCTGCGCTCCTTCGCCGAGAGCCTCGCCACGGCCGCCGGGCGGCCACCGGGCGACGACAAGCTGCTGCTGCGCGCGCAGATCGCCCTGGCGGCCGCGCTGGGCATCGCCCTGCTGCGGTCCACGGCGACGATGGAACCGCTGGCCTCGGCGGGTGAGCAGGAGCTCCTCGAGCCCCTGCAGGATCTGATCTCCGGGCTGCTGACGCAGCGCTGACCGCGGGCCGGTCAGCGCTGGACGCGGGCGCCTCCGCCGGCCGCCAGGGCCAGCACCTCCGCCTTGCCGGCCATCGACGTGTCCCCCGGCGTCGTCATCGCCAGGGCGCCGTGCGCGGCACCGTACTCGACCGCTTCCGCCAGCGACGCGCCCTCCAGGATGCCGTAGATCAGGCCGGCCGCGAAGGAGTCGCCGCCGCCGACGCGGTCCAGGACCTCGAGGTCCGGGCGGTGCGTCGACTCGATCACGCCGGTCGGCCCGGACCAGGCCAGCGCACCCCAGTCGTTACGGGTGGCCGTGCGGACGCCGCGCAGGGTCGTCGCGATGACGCGCAGGCGGGGGTACTCGGCCGCCACCTTGCTGATCATCTGGGCGAACGACGCCGTACGCAGGTCTCGCAGATTATCGTCGACGCCTTCGACCGCGAAGCCGAGGCAGGCGGTGAAGTCCTCCTCGTTGCCGATCATCACGTCGACGTGCGGGGCGATGCCGGCGTTGACCTCGCGGGCCCGGGCGGTGCCGCCGACCGCTCTCCACAGGCTCGGGCGGTAGTTGAGATCGTAGGAGACCACGGTGCCGTGGCGGCGGGCTGCGTGCACCGCGGCCAGGGTGGTCTCGGCGGCGGTGTCGGACAGGGCGGCGAAGATGCCGCCGGTGTGCAGCCAGCGGACGCCGGCCTCGCCGAACAGGTGATCCCAGTCGACGTCCTGCGCCCGCAGCTGCGACGCGGCAGTGTGCCCCCGGTCCGAGACCCCGACAGCTCCGCGTACGCCGAAACCCCGCTCGGTGAAGTTGAGCCCGTTGCGCACCGCCCGGCCCACCCCGTCGTACGGGATCCATCGCACGAAGCTGGTGTCGACCCCGCCGGTGAGCATGCAGTCCTCGACGAGCCGGCCCACCTCGTTGTCGGCCAGCGCGGTGACGATCGCGGTGCGCAGCCCGAAGACGCGCCGCAGCCCCCGGGCGACGTTGTACTCACCGCCGCCTTCCGAGGCGCGGAAGGAGCGGGCCGTGCGCACGCGTCCCTCCCCCGGGTCGAGGCGCAGCATCACCTCGCCGAGGCTGACGGCGTCGAAGCGGCAGGAGTCGGCGGGCCTGAGCGGCAGAACCGGCATGGTGGACCTCTCTCAACGTCCGCGGGTGGCGGCGACGGCCTGACTGGTCAGCTCACGGACCCGGGCGAAGTCACCGGCGCGGATCGCGGCGCGCGGCACCATCCAGGAGCCGCCGACGGCCAGCACGGCGGGCAGCGCGAGGTAGTCGGCGACGTTGCCGGCGTCGATGCCGCCGGTGGGCACGAACCGCATGTCCGCGAAGGGCGCGGCCAGTGCGGCCACGGCAGCCGGGCCGCCCGAGGTGGCGGCCGGGAAGAACTTGACGACCTCCAGGCCGAGCTCGATGGCCGCCTGGACCTCGGTCGCGGTCACCGCACCGGGCAGCACCGGTACGCCGATCGCCTGGCAGCGCTCGACCACGGCCCGGGACAGCCCGGGCGAGACGACGTACCGGGCGCCGGCCTCGACGGCCAGGTCCACCTGCTGCGGGGTCAGCACCGTGCCGGCGCCGACGAGCAGCCCGCCGTGCCCGGCCAGCTCCTGGATGCCCTTGAGGGCCTCGGGAGTGCGCAGCGTGACCTCGGCGACGGGCAGCCCGCCGTCGACCAGCGCCTGGCCCAGCGGCCGGGCGGCGGCCGGGTCGTCGAGCACCACCACCGGTACGAGCGCGTGGTCGGCCAGCTGTTGCCAGGTCTCGTGCACGGTCATCACTCCTGGTCGGACACGGGTGTGGGAGTCAGCAGTTCGGTCAGGACCTGCGCGGGGCCACCGGCGACGAGCGCCCGCAGCGGTACGGCGGTCTCGGCGGCCAGCCGCGTCACCTGCGCCTGGTCGAGTGTTGCGCGCCAGCCGAGCGCCGGGAGGAGCTCGGCCAGCCAGGGCTCCGGATCGCCGGCCGGGAAGCTGTCCCGGATCCGGGACAGCACCGCCTGGTCGTCGTCGCGGACCGGCAGGTCGCCCAGCACCCCGGCGTAGCCGGCCAGCAGGCAGGCCAGCGCGAAGACGCTGAGCGGGGCCTCGCGCCCGGCGCGCCAGGCGTCGAGGACCACGGGCAGATTCCGGGTCCGCCACTTGGCGACCGCGTTGAGCGCGATGTCGGCCAGCTCGTGCCGCAGCACGGGATTGCGGAACCGGTCGAGGATCGCGGCGGCGAACCGGGTCAGCTCGGCCCGGTCGCCGGGCAGGGTCGGCAGCACCTCGCACTCGACCAGCTGCCGGACGTACGCGCCGGCGAGCGGGTGCGCGGTGGCCTCCAGGACCGTGCGGCAACCCAGCAGCGGGCCCACCGCCGCCATCGCGGTGTGCGCGCCGTTGAGCACGCGGACCTTCTTCTCCCGGTACGGCCGGATGTCGGTGAGGAACTCGACGGGCTGGCCGGCCCGGTCCAGCGGGAACTCCTCGCGGATGGCGGGGTCGCCGGCGATCGCCCAGTGCCCGTAGGACTCGCCGCGGACGATGAGCCGGTCGTCGTACCCCAGGCTCTGCCGGAGCTCGGCCGCCTCGGCCGCGGGCAGTCCCGGCACGATCCGGTCGACGATGGTGTCGTAGAACCGGCAGTGCTCGGCGACCCACCGGGCGAAGCCGGGATCGGTGCTCGCCCGGGCGGCGTGCCGGAGCACCATCGCCCGCAGGGTGCTGCCGTTGTCCTCGTTGAGCTCGCAGGGCAGGAACGAGAGCCCCCGGGCGGGGTCGCCGCCGAAGTGACGCCACCGCTCGTGCAGCAGCGCGGTCATCTTCGCCGGGAACGACGCCGGTGGCGACGCGGTGAGATCGTCGCCGTCGATGAACGCGATGCCCGCCTCGGTGGTGTTGGAGACGACGAACCGCAGCTCCTCGCCGCGGGCCAGCACGCGGCAGCGGTCCCAGTCGGTGTAGGCGTGGACGACCTCGCGGACCGCGGTGACCAGCGTGGTCTCCGTGCTTCCGGAGCCCTCGAGGACGACGTGGAACAGGCCGTCCTGCTCGGCCAGGCGCGGGGTCACCTGCTCGGGCCGGGGCGTCACCTTCAGCACCGCGATCCCGTGGTGGAGCACGCCGGCCTCGTTCGCCCGGTGCACCATCAGGTCGACGAACGCGCGGATGAAGTTGCCGGCCCCGATCTGCAGGATCCGCACGGGCAGCTCCGCGCGGGCCACGCCGGCGCTGCTCAGGGGGCGCAGGTCTGGCCTCGCCTGGGTCACGTGGCTCCTCTCCGGGGACCGGCACCGACGTCGCCGCCCGTGGACGACACATCGACTGCGTGCGATGATACAGAGTGAAAACGTTCCCGCAACTTTCCATTCGCGGCGAGGATGCACCTCATGGCTGACCCGGAACCCGCCCCCCTCACCGAGCACGCCCTGCTGCTGGGCCCCGACGACGACGTGGCGGTGGCGTTGCGCGACCTCCCGCCCGGCCTGGTGCTGCGCCACGGTGAGCGGCGGCTGACTGTCGCGGCGGCGGTGCCGCAGGGGCACAAGGTCGCGCTGCGGGAGCTGCCGCCGGGCACCCGGGTGCACAAGTACGGCCAGACCATCGGCCGCACCACCGGCGAGGTCCGCGCCGGCGACCACGTGCACGCCCACAATCTGGCGATGGACTCGGTGGACCACACCTACGAGTTCGGCACCGGCCGTGTGGCGATCCCGCCGGCCACCGAGCGGCTCACCTTCGAAGGGTTCGTCCGGGCGGACGGCTCGGTCGGCACCCGCAACTACGTCGGCATCGTGACCTCGGTCAACTGTGCCGCCTCGACGGCCCGGATGATCGCCGACCAGTTCCGCGGCCTCGCGATGGACGCGTTCCCCGGGGTCGACGGCGTGGTCGCGCTCACCCACGATTCAGGCTGCGGCCTGGTGCCCGCCAGCGACGGCGGCCGGCTGCTCCAGCGCACCCTGCGCGGGTACGCCGGGCACCCGAACATCGGCGCGATCCTGGTGCTGGGCCTGGGCTGCGAGATGATCGGCGTCGACAGCGTCACCGACGGCGCGCTCCCCGCCGACACCCTGATCGAGCAGCTGGTCATCCAGGACCAGGGCGGTATCCGGGCCACGGTCCGGGCCGGGGTCACCGCGGTACGGGGCCTGCTGGAGCAGGTGGCGCAACGGCGGCGGCAGACCGTGCCGGCGTCGAAGCTGGTGCTCGGGCTCAACTGCGGCGGCTCGGACGGGTATTCGGGGATCACCGCGAACCCGGCGCTGGGCCGTACCTCCGATCTGCTGGTCGCTCAGGGAGCGACCACCGTCCTGGCCGAGACCCCCGAGGTCTTCGGCGCCGAGCACCTGCTGACCCGGCGGGCGGTCAGCCGGGAGGTCGGGCAGCGGCTGCTCGACCGGATCGCCTGGTGGCACGGGTACGTGCAGGCCGGCGGGGGCACGCTGGACAACAACCCGTCACCGGGCAACAAGGCCGGCGGCCTCACCACGATCCTGGAGAAGTCGCTGGGCGCGGTGGCCAAGGGCGGCACCGCCGAGCTCGTGGCGGTCTACGAGTACGCCGAGCGGGTGACCGCCTCCGGCTTCACCTTCATGGACACCCCGGGCTACGACCCGGTCTCGGTCACCGGCCTGGTCGCCGGGGGCGCGAACGTCGTCTGCTTCACCACCGGGCGGGGCTCGGTGCTCGGCACCAAGCCGGTGCCGTGCATCAAGATCGCGACGAACACGACGATGTTCGAGCGGATGCGCGACGACATGGACCTCGACGCGGGCGGCATCGCCGACGGCACCGCGACCATCGAGGGCCTCGGCGACGAGATCCTGCGGACCGTTCTCGCGGTGGCGTCCGGCCGGCCCACGGTCAGCGAGGAGCTGGACCTGGGCCGCGACGAGTTCGTGCCGTGGCAGCTCGGCGCCGTGACCTGACCTGACCGGGCCGTCAGGCCGGGACCACCCCGGAGGAGTCACGCACGGCCAGGCTGGTGGCCAGGGTGATCTCCGGCTCGCGGGCGGAGCCGGCCGGCCGGCCCGACCCGTCGGCGCCGCCGATGCGGCGCAGCAGCAGCTCCAGGGCGGCCACCCCGGCCCGGCCCTTGGGCACGGTCACCGTGGTCAGCGGCGGGTGGCTCATCATGGCCATGCTGATGTCGTCGTAGCCGACCACGCTCATCCGTTGCGGCACCGCGACCCCGCGGGCGGCGAGGCGGTGCAACAGGCCCATGGCGACCAGGTCGTTGTAGGCCAGCACCGCGGTGGCCGGACCGGCCAGCACGAGGTCACCGGCGAGCACCCCGCCCTGGAACGTGGGCGCCACCGAACCGACCCGCAGGATCTCGGTGTCGTCACCGGCGGTGATCCCGGCCAGCGCCGACAGCCGCTGCTGCCCGGCCCACGAGTCCTCCGGGCCGGCGACGAAGGCGATGCACCGGTGCCCGAGGGCCCGCAGATGCCCGATGGCCTGCCGGGTGCCATCGGCGATGTCGGCCACCACGGACAGCATGCCGGGCACCCGGCGGTGCACCAGCACCGTCGACGCCGGGTCGGCCACCTCCAGCAGCTCGGCGTCGCCGGCCCGCGGGGAGCAGAGCAGGACCCCGTCGGTGTTGCGGCCCAGCGTGGCGATCGCCTCCAGCTCGGCCGCGACGTCCTCGTCGGTGTCGCTGATGAACACGCCGCAGTTGACCGACCGGGCCCGGGCCGTCACGCCCTTGGCCACGTCGGCGAAGAACGGGTTGCGCAGGTCGGGCACGATCAGGCCGAGGTTGCCGGTGCGGCCGGTGATGAGCCCCTGGGCCGCGCGGTTGGGCCGGTAGCCGAGGCGTTCGGCCGCCGCCAGCACCGCCTCGCGGGTCGCGGGGCTGACCCGGCCGCCGGTGAGCGCCCGCGACACCGTGGAGACCGAGACCCCGGCCGCGCGCGCGACGTCATGCACGGTGGTGCGCACGCGTGCCTCTCCCTCGCTGCCGGCCATTGCTGGCGCCAGCATAGCGAGAGGCCGGCGCGCGGCAGCCGTTACGGCGGCGGCAGGTACATGGCCTGCACGGCCACCGGCGCACTGGACGCGGACTCGGAGCCGGCGGCGTCCACCGCCACGACCGTGTAGGTGTGCCGGGTGCCCGCGCCGACCGTCAGGGCCAGCTGAGTGCCGGTGGCCGTACCGGCGAGGGTCGCGCCCTCGTAGATCCGGTAGCCGGTGGCCGGCTCCCCGCCGGGGGACGCGGTCCAGCTGAGCGTGATCGCGGTGTTGTCCACCCCCAGAGGTGCGTTGCCCGTGACAGCCAGCTCGGCGGGCGGGGCGGGCCGGCCGGCCGGGCCGGGCGGCGTGGTCACCGCGACGGCGGTGCTGCGCGGGGTCTCGCCGCAGGAGTCCGGCAGCGTGGCGGTCACCCGGAAGCTGTGCCGGGAGCCGGACGCCAGCCCGGTGACCATGGCCTCCGGACCGGCGGGCGTGGTGGCCGGGCGATCGCCGTCGTAGACCGTGTAGGAGATGGCCGCGGATCGGAGGACCCAGCTCAGCCGGACCGAGGACGGGGACACCGCGGTGGCGGTGAGGCCGCTCGGCCGGGGCGGGTTGCTCTGGCACGGCTCGGTGTTCGCGGGCATCGGACGGGTGTGGGCCGACTCGTCGCCGGCGGCGTTCAGGGCCGCGACGGTGAAGGTGTGCCACGAGGCGTGGTAGAGGCGGCCGACCGTCACGGCGGTGCTGCTGGTGCGGGCGACGAGGGTGTCGCCGTCGTACACCGCGTACCGGGCCGGAGCGGGACCCTCGGGCGCTGTCCAGGAGAGCCGGATGGTGGTGTCGGTGCGGCCGGTCACGGTCAGCGCGGAGGGCGCGGCCGGGCGTTCGGTGCTGCCGGCGGCGGTCGTCAGGGAGCCCCAGGCCACCGGCACGGTCTGCTGCAGACAACCGTTGTAGCGGTAGAGGCCGACGCTGTAGGTCGTGGCCGGGGCCAGCCCGCCGATCCGGGCGCTGGTCCGCGTCGTCCAGCCCACGCTGACGCCGCCGACCCGCAGCTCCAGGTCCTGCCACAGGGGATGCCGCGGCCACGACAGCGAGGCGGCCGAGGCGGTGATCGCGCCGGCCGTGACCGTCAGCGGCGCCGGGCTCAGGCACTCCGGGTTCAGGCCGGACGCCCAGGCGTGCCCGCTGACCGGGGCGGTCGGGGCCGACTCGTCGCCCTGGTCGTCGACGGCGGTGACCGTGTACGTGTGGTGGGAGTTGAAGGCCACCGCCAGGGCCGCGGAGGTGGTGGTGGCGCGGGCGACCACCTGGCTGCCCTCGTACACCTGGAACCAGCGGGCCCGGGGACCCGTGCGCGGCTGCTCCCAGGACAGGCTCATCGAGGTCGTGCCGGCCCCCAGCGCCAGCCGCTGCGGGGTGGCGGGTGCGGCGCTGTCGGCCCGGGCGGGTGCCCCCGGCGTCAAAACGGCGATCACGAGCGGGAGCACGAGCCAGCGGCGCATGGGAACCTCTCCGGCGCGGGACAGACCATCCGTGGCCGTCGATGCGTTCAGCAAAGGGCCTGCCCCGCGCGGTGTCAAGGACCGCTCACCCCTCAGGACTTCGGGGCGATCACCATGACTCCGAGGCACATCTCGTCGCTGGTGCCCTCGCCCCAGACCACGTACCGCGGGGGGAGGGACTTGAGCTGCGGCAACTGCTTGCGCAGGGTCGCGTCGTGGTTGCAGGTGACGCGCAGCGTGTCCCCGCGGTCGACGGCGATGGGCTCCGGCAGCGGGACCAGGGCCTGATTGTCGAAGTCGTACGAAGCGCTTGGCGACATCCGCGACAGCGGTGTCGCGATCGCACAGCGGGCCGATGGCACCCGGCTCGCAGGGCAACTCGATCGGCGCCGCCACCAGGGTGGTTTCCAGGCCCCGCAACGGCGTCCGGCCGTCCGCGATCCGCATCCGGATGCCGGACCGGTCGGACGCCCTGCTCTGATCCGTGACGCCGAGCAGGTTGTAGTGCACCTGCATGACCAGCTTGCTGCCCGGCGGCATCTCGAAGCCGAAACCGGCCGGCATGAGCGTCTCACCGGCGCCCGGAGCCCAGTGCGCGACCCAGGCCGTGTCCCCCGGCACACCGGCGTCACCGAAGCAGGTCCAGCCCTCGCCCGGCGCCTTCGCGTCGACGTCGGCGGCGGCCTCGGCCTGCTCGGCGCTGAGCCGGTAGAAGATCGCGTGGTGCACGATGCCGGCGTTCTGCGGCAGGAAGCGGCTGCCGGTCAGGTACGCGGGCTCGGTCAGCTTCGGATCGACGACGAAGCACCGGTATTCGTCGGTGCCGCCGTTCGGGGCCGCGGGGGTGTAGGGCCGCGGCAGGGCCAGGTCGACGAACCGCTCCCCCTGACGCAGCGCGGCTGGGGCGCCGGGGACGACGCGCAACAGGGGCCGGAGTCCCATCCGGGATGACCCGGGAACAGTCCCACTTTCGATCATGGTCGCATTACATATAACGTCGTCGATATGAAACGACTGGCCGTGCTGCTCGTCCTGACCACGGGGGCCGTCCTCGCGCCCGCGTCCGCCGCTTCGGCGGACGGCGCCGCGGTGGCCTCGCCCGTCGCGAGCTTCACTCGCCTGGGTCAGTGGCCGGCGGGCTATGTCGGCAGCATCACGATTCGCAACGACAGCGCCGCCGTCGTCGACGGCTGGCGGGTCGAGTTCGACCTCCCCGGCACCAGGGTGGCCAGTTCCTACAGCGGAGTGTTCACCCGCAGCGGTGAGCACTACACCGTCACCAACGAGACCTGGAACGCGAAGCTGCCGCCGGGATCGTCCACGACGTTCGGCTGGGTGGCGAGCGGCCAGGGCGACCCGGCGAACTGCACCCTCAACGGCGCCGGCTGTGCGGGGACAGCGGCGGACCACACGGCACCGAGCCGTCCCGGCCCCCTCGCCTTCGACATCAGCTCCGGCCTCACGATCACCTGGGCCGCGTCCACCGACGATCAGGGACCGGTCAAGTACGAGGTGTACGAGAGCGGCGAGCCACGGGCGACGGTCACCGATACCCGCTACGTCTACTCGACCGGCGGCACGTTGCCCCCTCGGGTGTACGTCTTCTCCGTACGCGCTGTGGACGCGGCCGGCAACGTGTCGCCGTGGGCGTTCAAGTCCCTCGGGCAGATCTGGCGCGGCGACGAGATCCCCGCCCCGCCCAGCGCCCCGCGGGTGGACACTCCGGCGGCCGGGCTGGTGCGCCTGTCGTGGACGGCTCCGCCGGCGCAGTCACCGTTCGTCACAGCGCCGGTCGCGGGATACGAGGTCCTGCTGGACGGGGTGCCGGTGGGACAGGTCGGCAGCACGTCGATCGTCATCGCGGCGCCGCCGCCGGGCCCGCACACTCTCGGCGTGCGCACACTGAACGCCGTCGACAACTACTCGCCCGTGGTGGAAGTCAGCTACCCGTAGGGCTACGCGGCACCGGCCAGATCCTCGGGGGCGCGCATCCGCCAGGCGTCGGTCACCAGCTCACCGAGGCGGTCGACGGTGACCTCCGGGAGGCGGAGCATCACCAGCGGAAGGCCGTCGTAGCCGGGCGTGGTGAAGAAGAGCTCCGGCTCGCCGAGCAACAGGGCCTGCTTCTCGGCCTCGTCACCCACGTAGAGAACCGCGACGTCGGTGCGGATCGTGCGCGGCCTGCCCGGCAGGCGCTCGGGGTAGGACCAGACGAAGCCTTTGCCCGCCACCCGGAAGTCGAAGCCGTCGCTGTCGATCTCCTCGGTCCGCGGGAGAGCCAGCGCCAGGCGACGGACGTCCTCAGCATCAGCCATGTGCCGAGGATACGCGCCGGCGGCGGGCCCTCCTCCGGCCCACGATGGACCGGAAGTTTCGGCGATCACGCGAGAAAAGCGACCGGCCGTCGTCCTCCTGCCGCCCAGTTCGATTGACATTCATCAATGCCACCTCCAACACTGGTGCAGTCCACCATGGGAGCGCTTCCACGCTTGCGCGACCGGAACTTCCGGTACTCGGCGCCCCCGCATCCCCCCTCGGAAGGAGGGCCCCGTGACCACCAGCCCGGGCCGCTCTGACATCCGCTCGACACTGGTCGCGTTGCTGACCGCGGCCGTGACCATCGCCGGAGTGGCGACCCTGGTCACCACGATCCCCTCCGCGGAGGCCGCCGTCCTGGCCGCCGCGGTGGAGGACGAAGGTGCCGGCTGCGCCGTACCCGCCCTGCCGGACGCCGGCTCGCTGCCGGCCGTCGCCAAGCTCCCCGACCCCTTCACCCGGCTCAACGGCACCCGCATCACCAGCACGTCCGACTGGCGGTGCCGGCGGGCGGAGATCAAGAAACTGGCCGAGAAATTCGTGTACGGCGAGAAGCCCGCGAAACCGGCCACCGTCACGGGAACGGTGTCGAGCACGTCCATCACCGTGAACGTGAGCCACAACGGCAAGAGCTCCAGCTTCTCGGCCAAGGTCGAGCTGCCCAGCGGCTCCGGCCCCTTCCCCGCCGTTGTCGTGCTGGGCGGCTTCGGTGCCGACACGGCCGGCATCAAGGCGGCCGGTGCGGCTGTCATCAACTACGACCCGTACGCGGTCGGCAAGGAAGGCACCCCGCGTACCAACAAGCAAGGCGCGTTCTACAGCATCTACGGCTCGTCCAGCAGCACGGGCCTGCTGGTCGCCTGGGCCTGGGGCGTCAGCCGGATCATCGACGTCATCGAGCAGTCGAACGGCAGCATCCTGCGGGCCGACGCCACCGGTGTCACCGGCTGCTCCCGCTTCGGCAAGGGCGCCATCGTCACGGGGGCGTTCGACCAGCGCATCGCGCTGACCATGCCGATCGAGTCGGGCAGCGCGGGCGTACCGATCTTCCGGGGCATCCCGGGCGAGGGCGCACAGAGCCTGAGCAGCGCGTACGGCGAACAGCCCTGGCTGGGCGACGCGTTCGGCTCCTTCACCGGCAGCCCGACCAGGCTCCCGGTGGACACCCACGAACTCGTGGCGATGGTGGCCCCGCGCGGCTTGTTCATCATGGACAACCCGCACATCGCCAACCTGGGCCCGAAGTCGGCCAGCGTGGCGGCCCTGGGCGGCGCGGAGGTCTACAAGGCGCTGGGTGCGGGCGCGAACCTCACGTACTGGTCGGACGTCCAGGACGGCACGCATTGCGCGAACCGGCCGGAGTGGCGTACGCCTCTGCAGCAGCACATCCAGAAGTTCCTCCTGGGGACCGGCTCGGCCCCCGGCGCGATCCGCATCTCCAGCCGCGCGGCCGGCAATCTGGCCGAGTGGCGTGACTGGACGACACCGGCCCTCACCTCGACGCCGCCGTCGTCGGGCTCCCCGTCGCCCAGTGCCCCGTCACCCAGTGCCCCGTCTTCGGGCTCGCCCTCCCCGAGCGCGCCGTCCTCGGGCCCGCCGTCACCCAGCGACCCGGTGCCCGGTGCCGGCTGCACCGCGACGGTGTCGGTCAACGCCTGGACCGGCGGTTTCGTGGCCACGGTCAAGGTGACGGCGGGTTCAGCGGGAACCAACGGCTGGACCGTCGCGATGACAGTGCCGGCCGGTGCCACGGTCACCAGCAGCTGGAACGCGAACCGGACCGGGACCAGCGGCGCGGTCCAGTTCTCCAACGTGGCCTACAACGGCAGGATCGGCGCCGGTCAGGCCACGGAATTCGGCTTCCAGGCCGGCGGTACGGCGGGCGCGATGACGCCCACCTGCAGCGCGAGCTGATTCCTGAGCCCGAGGGGTGCGGCGGCGTACCGGCCGCACCCCTCGTGCGACCGCCGGCGAAGTGGTGTTGGCTGGAGATGTCCGCGACACAGGAAGGACCCATCGGATGCCCGTGCAGACCTGGTTGATCACCGGTTGTTCGACCGGCCTCGGCCGCGCCCTCGCCGAGGCGGTCCTCGCCCGCGGTGACAACGCCGTCGTGACCGCCCGCGACGCCGCCACGGTGCAGGACCTGGAGAAGGCCCATCCGGGCACCGCCCGCGCCCTCGCCCTCGACGTGACCGATCCCGCCCAGGTCTCGGCCGCCGTGCAGCAGGCCGAGGCCCACTTCGGCCGGGTCGACGTCCTGGTCAACAACGCCGGCTACGGCTACCGGGCCGCGGTCGAGGAAGGTGACGACGCCGACGTACGCCGGCTCTTCGACACCAACTTCTTCGGCGCCGTGGCGATGATCAAGGCGGTGCTGCCGGGCATGCGGGCCCGCCGGGCCGGCGCGGTCGTCAACGTCTCCTCGATCGGCGCGCGGATCACTCCGGCCGGTTCGGGCTACTACTCCGCCACCAAGGCCGCCCTGGAAGGCATGTCGGGCTCGCTGCGCAAGGAGTTGCGGCCATTGGGGATCTCGGTGGTCGCGGTGGAGCCGGGCGCGTTCCGGACCGACTTCGCGGGCCGCTCCCTGACGCAGTCGGCCGAGCCGATCGACGACTACGCCGACACGGCGGGCCGGCGCCGCAAGGAGAACGACACCGCCCATGGCACCCAGCCGGGTGACCCGGCGAAGGCCGCACAAGCGATCATCAGCGCGGTGGACTCCCCGGAACCACCGGCGCTGTTACTGCTCGGCGAGGACGCCCTCAACGCGTTCACCGGTGTCCTGGACGCGGAGCGCGCCGAGCTGGAGCAGTGGCGGGACCTGACCGTGAGCACAGGCTTCGACGGGTAGGTGTGGGTCGGGAGAGCGGACGACGGGATTCGAACCCGCGACCCTCACCTTGGCAAGGTGATGCGCTACCAGCTGCGCTACGTCCGCTTGTCACTCCGGCACGTTGCCCCGGCGACGCAGGGAACACTAGCAAATCCCCCACCGGCCGAGCACCCGGGTAGGGTCACCCGCCAGTACGAGATCACCTTCACGTCCTCAGCTCGGCCACCACCTACCCGTAGCCGGACACGCCCGTGACCCCCGGCGGTGATCGCGGAGACGGAGACCGGCGACGCGTCCGAGCCGCTCGACACGACGCCCTGCCGGCGGCCCTCGGCCAGCTCCACAAGGGCACCTCGGCAATTGCTATCGTGCGCCGGCATGTGGGCAGCGGAGATCGTGAGCGGGCGGCCGGCCTGGCGGCACACCGCGTCGGGGGTCGTTTTCCGGGAGGTGCCGGGCGGGACGTTCCTGATCGCGCGCCATCCGCTCACGGTCGAGCAGGTACGCCACTGGCTGCCCGCCTACGAGGACGACTACGCCGACACCGACACCACCGTCGCCCGGATCGAGGACGGCCTCGACGAGCTGCTCGCGGCCCTGCCGTTCCGGTTGCCCAGTGAGGCCGAGTGGGAGTATTCGGCCCACGCCGGCACCAGCACGCTGACGTTCCGCGGCGATGCCCGGCCGGGCGAGGAGCAGCTCCTCGACGACTTCGGCGACGAGCAGCGGACCGCCGCCGCGGAGAATCCGTTCGGTCTGGCCGGGATCGGCTCGGCGACCGAGCTCTGCGCCGATGCCTGGTTCCCGGACTCCGCGCACGCTCCGGCGGACGCCCGGCCGCGCACCGGCGACGGGCCGCGGACCGTGCGCGGTGGCGCCGCGGACGTGCACCCGTGGCAGGGCTGCGACGAGTGGCTGCTGCTGCTGAGCTCCAGCCGTTACGCGCAAGGGGACTTCTTGGCGATCAGGCCCGTGGCCGGCGTGCCGCCGCGCTGACGCGTACCGGTCAGGGGCGGTGCAGGCCGAGCCGGCGCAGCACGCCGGCCACCCGGGCGCTCTCCCCGGCCATGAAGGCGCCGAAGGCGTCGCCGGTCAGATGGGCCGGCGTCCAGCCGAAGCGGCTGCGGGCCGCGGCCCACGACGCCGAGGAGTCGAGCCGCGCGACGGTCGCCCGCAGCGAAGCCGCGTCGGCCGTGGCCAGGCCCGGCGGTGCGACGATGCCACGCC
Organism: Actinoplanes sp. NPDC004185; assembly: GCF_053603475.1. Classification (NCBI taxonomy): domain Bacteria; kingdom Bacillati; phylum Actinomycetota; class Actinomycetes; order Micromonosporales; family Micromonosporaceae; genus Actinoplanes; species Actinoplanes sp. NPDC004185. The sequence continues at coordinate 24,906 of NZ_JBSGFR010000055.1, forward strand.
AGTTGTTGAAGACGACGTCGAGGCCGGCGGCCCGGACCGTCGGCGCCGGCACCTGGTCGACGGTCTGCTCGCTGGTCACCGCGAGGGCCCGCAGCTGTCCCGAGGTGATCTGGTCGGCGTACTCGCTCAGGCCGGACAGAGCGAACGCCACCTCGCGGCCGAGGACGGCGGCGAGCAGGTCGCCGCCGCCGTCGTTGCGCCGGTAGGCGACCCGGGCCGGCGCCAGGCCGGCCGCCTCGGCCAGCAGCATGGTGGCCAGGTGGTCCGGTCCGCCGATCGAGGAGCCACCCCCGGCGGGCACCCCGGCCGGGTCGGCCCGCCAGGCCTCGATCAGCTCGTCGAGCGAGCCGTACGGCGAATCGCGGCGCACCACCACGATCGACGGCTCCTGCACCAGCCGGGCGATCGGCGTGGCATCCGCCAGGGTCACCTCGGCGTCGGCCGCGATCTCGGCCCCGATCAGTCCCAGCCCCATGAGCATGACCAGCCGGGCGTTGCCGCGCTCGTAGGCCAGGCGGCGCAGCCCGACCACTCCCCCGGCGCCGGGCAGGTTGAACACCTCGACGCCGCGGGCGATGCCGGCGTCACCGAACGCGGTGGCCAGCACCCGGGCCGTGATGTCGTAGCCGCTGCCGGGCGGGTTCGGCACCATGATCCGCAGGTCGTCGCCCGGCCCGGCCGGCGCGGTGCACCCCGCCAGGGCGGCCGCCAGCGCGCCGCCGAGCAGGGACCGTCTTCGCATGCCGACAGTCTGGCGCAGCGCGGCGGATCGGCGCAGGATGCTGTTCCATGAGACACCGGCTCTCCCTGGCCGGTCAGTTGCTCGCTCTGCAACTGGCCATCGTCCTGCTCGTCGTCGGGGCGGTCGCCGCTGTCTCGATCGCCGAGGCCGATGCCGCGTTCCGCCGGGTCGAGGGTGAGCGGCTGCGGTCGGTCGGCGAGAACGCGGCGATCAACCGGACCGTGCGGCTGGGGCTGGGCAATCCCCTGGGCCGCGACGCCCTGGAGACGGTGGCCGAGAGTGCGCGTGCGGTGTCCGGCGCCTCGTACGTGGTGGTCGCCGACGCGGCCGGCACCGTCGTCACCGGCCCGGACGCCGGGCGGCCCGCACCGATGGCCGGCAGCCCGGCCCTGAGCGGCCGGTCCTGGGTCGGTGTCATCGAGACCGGCAGCAAGGCGCTGGTCGCGCACGTTCCCGTGCTGGACGAGCGGGACGGTCACTTCATCGGGCTGATCATCGTGGGCCGGGCCTATCCCACCCTGGCCGACCAGCTCGGCAGCGCGCTGACGAATCTGCTGACCTACCTGGTGCTGGGCGCGGCGCTCGGCGTGGGCGGCTCGCTGCTGCTCGCGCGGCGGGTGAAGCGGCAGACCCTGGGTTTGGAGCCGCGCGAGATCACCGGCCTGGTCGAGCACCGGGAGGCGATGCTGCACGGCATCAAGGAGGGCGTGATCGGCACCGACGCCGCGCACCGGGTGACCCTGGTCAACGACGAGGCGATCCGGCTGCTCGGGCTGCGCCCGGACGCGGTCGGCCGGTCGCTGCTGGAGCAGGGTTTCGAGCCGGCACTGCTGGACGTCCTCACCGGCCGGTCGGAGGGGGTCGACCAGGTGGTGCTCAGCGACGACCGGGTGGTGGTGCTGAACCGCCAGCCGGTCGTCATGCGGGGCCGCGCCGCGGGCTCGGTGACGACCCTGCGGGACCGCACCGAGCTGACCGCGCTGCGCCGGGAGCTCGACGTCAGCCGGCACACGACCGACACCCTGCGGGCCCAGGCGCACGAGTTCGTGAACCGGCTGCACACCATCTCGGGCCTGGTCGAGCTGGGCGAGCACGAGGAGGTGGTCCGCTACATCAACCGGACCAGCGAGCTGCACGAGACCCTGGACCGCGAGGTGACCCGGGTGATCCGGGACCCGGCGCTGGCCGCGTTGCTGATCGCCAAGGCCAGCCTGGCGGCGGAGCAGGGGGTCACGCTGACCATCGCCGAGGGCGCGGACCTGGAAGCGGCCGACGACCGGCTGTCGGCCGATCTGGTCACGGTGGTCGGCAACCTGGTGGACAACGCGCTCGACGCGGTGGGACCCGGCGGGTCCATCACGGTACGGGCGACGACGCTGCCGGCGGGCGAGGTGGTGGTGACGGTGACCGACTCGGGGCCCGGGGTCGAGCCGGAGCTGGCCGACCGGGTGTTCCAGCAGGGCTGGAGCACCAAGGACCAGGTGGACGGTCACCACGGGCTGGGCCTGGCGATGATCCGGCTGATCTGCGTGCACCGGGGCGGCGGCGTCGAGGTGCACGGCTCGACCTTCACCGCCCGGCTGCCCCCGGCCCGGGAGGTGGTGGCGTGATCCGGGTGCTGGTGGTGGACGACGACTTCATGGTGGCGAAGGTGCACCGCGGTTTCGTCGACCGGGTGCCCGGCTTCACCACGGTCGGGGTCGCGCACACCGGCGCCGACGCGCTGGCCCAGGTCGGTACGGTGCGCCCGGACCTGGTGCTGCTGGACATCTACCTGCCCGACATCACCGGGCTGGACGTGCTGCGGCGGCTGCGGGACAGCGGCGACGGCGGGCCGGACGTGCTCGCGGTGACGGCGGCACGGGATGTGTCGACCGTACGCTCGGCGCTGCGCGGGGGCGTCGTGCACTACGTGCTCAAGCCGTTCGGTTTCGACGTGCTGCGCGACCGGCTGGAGCGCTACGCCGCCGTGCACGACCGGCTCGCGCTCAGCGCCGACGTGGGGCAGCCCGACGTGGATCAGCTGTTCGTCACGTTGCGGACGGCCGGCGCGCCGATGCCGAAGGGGCTGACCGCGGACACCTCCCGGCTGATCGCGGACGCGATGCGGGACTGCCCGGGCGACCTGTCGGCCGAGGAGTGTGCCGAGCGGATCGGCCTTTCCCGGGTGAGCACCCGTCGCTATCTCGAGCACTTCGTCACCGCGGGAAAGGCCGAGGTCCGGCTGCGCTACGGCTCAGCGGGCCGGCCGCAACGCCGCTACCGCTGGATCGCCTAGGAAAGGCCCTGCGCCGGCTACCCGAAGTTCACGTCCGCGCACCAGTAGTAGACCTGGTCGGCGTGCCCGGCCTCCCACACCGTGTACACGATGTGCCGGCCGGTCAGCCCCGGTGCGCTCACCGGGATCCTCACCGACACGCCACCCAGAGCCGGGTCGGTGGTGGTCTCGCCGGCGCCGGGCGCGATCGGCCCGGTGTCCTTGAGCAGGGTCAGGTCACTCCAGGACAGACGCTGGGTCAGCGGGTTGTAGCCCTGCCGGCTGACGTAGACGCGGTAGTACTTGGCGCCGTGCCGGGCCTGGTCGTGGGCCACCACGGTGAACGCCGACGGACTGGGGATCCGGGTGGCGGTCCAGTTGCCCGGCGTGTCCAGCGCCGAGTAGCGGGTGCCGCCGGTGTTGCCCGCGCTGCACAGCGTGCCGTTCGGGACGGCGGCCTGGTGGTTGCCCTGGACGTTCTCGCGGTAGAGACCGTTCCAGTTCCACATCGCGGTCGTGTCGGCCTGCCAGGCCTGCCAGCACATGGGGTCCACGGTGGCCATGGTGGGGTTCTGGAAGTCGCTGCCCCAGCGCTTCCAGCAGCCGTAGTTGCGCGAGGCGGGGTCGATGGTCGAACCGTGGGCGGACGCGCCGCCGGCCAGCGCGGTGGTGAGCAGCAGGACGGCGGTCACCAGCACGGTGCAGGTGCGGGTCACGGGTCGGGACAGTCGGATGGTCGAGGACATGGTGCCTCCAGCACTCGATGAGGGATCGAGATGCCCGGGCACGGTCGCCGGGGGGACGGATCGCACGACGCGCGCGGGCATCGGTGGACGGTGGGCCGGGAGTTCGCCCTCTCCCGACCGGCCACCTGCTCCCGCGGCGGTCCCGCACCGAGAGTCCCAGAAGCCATCCACGCGTGTCAATGTCTTGGTGGTCCGGTGGTGCCCCGGACGACCAGCCGGGGCGGGACGACGACCTCGCGCCGGGCCACCGCGGTCCCCTCGATCCGGTCGATCGCCCGCCGTACGGCGAGCCTGGTCATCGTGCCGGTGTCCTGCGCGATCGTGGTGAGGTCGACGTGGGCGAGCCGGGCCGGCCGACTGTCGTCGTAGCCGACCACACTGAGGTCGCCGGGCACCTTCCGTCCGTGCCGGGCGAGGACGTCGAGGACCCCGGTGGCGCAGCGGTCGTTGAACACCGTGACGGCGGTCGGCGGGTCGTCGAGGAGCACCCGGGCCGCCGCCGCACCGTCCTCCTCGGTGAGGCCACCCGGAACGACCCGGGCGTACCGGCCGAGGCCGTGGCCCCGCAGGGCGTCGTGGTATCCGCGGCGGCGCTCGGCGGCGCCCGGGGCGCGCCCGCCGTCGATGTGCGCGATCCTGCGGTGGCCGAGCTGGACCAGGTGATCGACGGCCTGGTGCAGCCCTTCGGCGTCGGCGGTGCGGACGACGTCCACGGCCGCGTGCCGGACGCCCCGGGCCAGCACGATCACCGGCATCCGGGCGGCCAGCCGGACCAGGCTCGCGGCGGGCTCCTGGGGCCCGAGCAGGATCAGCGCCTCGCAGCGGTCCTGAAGCAGGCCGGCCGTCGCCTCCCGCTCGTCGCGGGCGGGCGTGACGGCGCTCAGCGCCACCTCGTAACCGGTCTCCCGGGCGGCGGTGTAGAGGCCGGCGACCAGGTCGCCGTGGAAGTCGTGCTCGATGCCGAACACGACACCCAGCAACCGGCTGCGGCCACTGCGCAGCAACCGCGCCCGGCTGTCCGGGTGGTAGCCGAGCTCGTCGGCGGCCTCGAGGACGCGCCGCCGCGTCTCGACGCCGGCTCCCGGCTCGTCGCGCATCACCAGGGACACCAGCGACTTGGACACGCCGGCCCGCGCCGCCACGTCGGCCAGGGTCGCTCTTCGTTCCGCACCACGCACCGGATCAGCGTAGTCGCACAGTCTGGAACGTTCCAGGGTCCCTCTTGACGCCGGCCGATGCGGCGGACCACTCTCGTGCCATGGAACGTTCCAGTAAAGAGGTGGGGATCGCGCTGATCGGCTCGGGCCGGATGGGCTCGTTCCACGGCGAGACCGTGAGCCGGCGCCTGCGGAGCACCCGGCTGGTGGCGGTGGCCGACCCCGCGCCGGGCGCGGCCGCGACCCTGGCCGATGCCCTCGACGCCGACCGGGCCTACACCGACGCGGCGCAGGTGTGGGCCGACCCGGAGGTCGACGCGGTGGTGATCGCCGCACCCGCCCGGTTCCACGCCGGCCTGGTCGTCGCGGCGGCCGAGGCGGGCAAGCACGTGTTCTGCGAGAAGCCGATGGCCCTCGACCTGCCCGGGGCTGACCGGGCCGTCGACGCCGCCCGCGCCGCCGGGGTGGTGCTGCAGGTCGGCTTCAACCGGCGGTTCGCCCCGGACTGGCAGGCGGCGCGGGCCCTGCTGGACACCGGCACCATCGGGACGCCGCGGCTGCTGCGGTCGCTGACCCGGGATCCGGGCGGTTTCGACCCGGCGCGCGTACCCCCGGGCACGATCTTCCTGGAGACGCTGATCCACGACTTCGACACGCTGCGGTTCCTCAATCCCGGCGCCGAGGCCGTCGAGGTCTACGCGGTCGCCGATGCACTGGTCGAGCCGGGCTGGCGGGACCGGGGGCTGCTCGACACGGCCGTGGTCACGGTGCGGTTCGACAACGGCGCGGTCGGCACGGCGGAGGCCTGCTTCGAGGCCGCCTACGGCTACGACGTCCGCGGCGAGGTGTTCGGGCCGGGCGGCACGGCTGTGCTGGGCGACGGCCGCCGTACCACCATGGTCTTCTCCGGCGCCCCGGGCCGGACCGCCGAGACCGTCCGCAGCGACCAGGAGCTGTTCACCGGTGCCTACACCGCCGAGCTCGCCGCGTTCGCCGACGCTGTCCGCTCCGGCACGCCGGCGCCGGTGACCGGCGAGGACGCCCGGGCCGCCCTGGCCATCGCGCTCGCCGCCGCCGCGTCGGTGGCCGGCCGGCGCCCGGTACGCCTGGACGAGGTGGCCGGGTGAGCGGCTACCGGCTGGCGGTCTGCGCCGAGATGGTCTTCCTCGACCTGCCCTTCGCCGACCGGGTCCGGCGCATCGCCGAGCGCGGCTTCGAGGTGGAGATGTGGAACTGGGCCGGCAAGGACCTCGACGCGCTGGCCGCGACCGGCGCGACGATCTCCTCGATGACCGGCTATCTGCGCGGCACCCTGGCCGACCCGGCCGGCGCCGACGAGCTGCTGGCGACCGCCCGGCTCTCCCTGGAGGTCGCCGAGCGGCTCGGCTGCCCGCGGCTGAACCTGCACGGCACCGGCCTGGACGACCGGGGACTTCCGGTGGTGCCGGCCGCCGTGGTGACGCCGGCGATGTGGCTCACCGCCGTCCGGACCCTGAGCCGGCTGGCGGAGCTCGGTGAGCGGGCCGGACGGGTGTTCACCCTGGAGAACCTCAACACCGCGGTCGACCACCCCGGCGTACCCTTCGCCCGGGCGGCCGACACGATGGCCCTGGTCGAAGCGGTCGGCCACCCGAACTTGCGGATGAACCTGGACCTCTACCACGCGCAGATCGGCGAGGGGAACCTCGTCCAGCTCGTCGAGCGGGCCCTGCCCTGGGTCGGCGAGATCCAGGTCGCCGACGTGCCGGGCCGGCGCGAGCCGGGCACCGGCGAGATCCACTATCCCGCCGTCGCCGCGGCCCTGCACCGGCTCGGCTACCGGGGCGTCGTCGCCCTGGAGGGTTGGGCCGCGGGCGACCCCGAGGTGGCGCTGGAGCGCTTCCGCCGCGCGTTCACATAGGCGGTGTTCCGGCGCACCTATGCTCGGCCCATGGGCAGAGCCGAGCCGGACGCGTACGCAGCCGTTGTGCCGGTCCTGAGGCAGCTGGCCGGGACGCTGGAGTCCCTCGGAGCGGTGCCGCTGCCGTTGACCCGATACCGCCGCCCGCCCGGCCGGGTCGCGCGCCTGCTGCACAGGGCGATCGGCAAGCCGCCTCCGGGTGACGGCCCGCGCTACCGGGTCACCGGTGACCGGGCCTGGCCGCTGACCGACGGTGGCGACCATCGCCCCGACCTCGCCCTCGACACCAACGGCGAGATACTGCTGGCCCACCTGCGTACGCAGTTCCTGGAACACCCCTACTCGGCGATGAGCCGGGCGTACTGCAGCGTGCTCCCTGACGGGTCGGTGCGGGTCATCGTGGAGATCGCCTCCTGGGGCGGCCCGGACCGCGGCGAGTATCCCCTGGACGACGTCGTAGCGGCGACGGTGCGCGCGTACACGTCGAATCCCGTCTGGTATCGCTAGTCGTCCTCGGCGAACACCAGCTTTCCGGGCTCGTCGCGCGGATCGCGGCCGCGCAGCCGGGCCACGATCCGCGGCAGGTACGGCACCACGAACGCCAGCACCGCACAGGCGAGCAGCACCGCGGTCAGCGGCCGGGTCACGAACGTGCTCAGATCATCGTTGGCCACCAGCAGCGCCCGGCGGAACTGCACCTCCATCATCGGGCCCAGGATCAGGCCCAGGATCACCGGCGCGATCGGGAAGTCGAAGTGCCGCATCCCGAAGCCGATCACCCCGACGGCGTAGGCGATGAACACCTGGTTGACGCTGCCCGTGGCGGCGTAGACCCCGAGCGTGGCGAAGACCAGGATGCCGGCGTACAGGATGGGCCGGGGGATCTGCAGCACTTTGACCCAGACCCGGATCAGCGGCAGGTTGAGCAGCAACAGCAGCACATTGCCGACGTAGAGCGAGGCGATCAACGCCCAGACCAGCTCGGGCGAGGTGTCGAACAGCTGCGGGCCGGGCTGGAGGTTGAAGATCTGGAAAGCGGCCAGCATGACCGCGGCGGTCGCGGAGGTGGGGATGCCGAGGGTCAGCAACGGTACGAGCACACCCGAGAACGCCGCGTTGTTGGCCGCCTCCGGACCGGCCACCCCCTCGATCGCCCCGGCACCGAACTCGGCCCGGTCCCGCGCCCGGTGCTTCTCGTAGGTGTACGACAGGAACGTCGGCACGTCCGCCCCGCCCGACGGCAGCGCCCCGAACGGGAAGCCGACCGCCGTCCCGCGCAACCACGGCCCCCACGAGCGCCGCCAGTCGTCGCGGGTGAGCCAGCCGTGCCGCGCCGAGCCCGGCTCCAGCGGTTGCACGTGCTCGGGCAGGTGCCGCAGCCGGCTCGCGACGTACAGGGTCTCGCCGATCGCGAACAGGCCGACGATCACCACCACGATGTCCACGCCCTCCAGCAGCTCCATCGTGCCGAAGGTGAACCGGGCCTGACCGGTCAGCGCGTCGATCCCGACCAGGCCCAGGAACAGGCCGAAGACCAGCGACATCAGTCCACGGACGACGGAGCGCCCGACGAGCGCGGTGACCGCGACCATCGCCAGCAACGCCAGCGCGAAGTAGTCGGCTGCCCGGAACGTGGTCGCCAGCCTGGCCACCGGCTGGGCCAGCAGGCTCAGCAGCAGGGTGGAGATGGTGCCGGCCACGAACGACCCGATCGCGGCCGTGGCCAGGGCGGCTTTCGCTCTCCCCCGGCGAGCCATCTGGTAGCCCTCGATCGCGGTGGCCACCGAGGCCGACTCGCCCGGGGTGTTGAGCAGGATCGAGGTGGTGGAGCCGCCGTACATGGCGCCGTAGTAGATGCCGGCGAACATGATGAACGTGCCGATCGGGTCGTCCAGGCTGAAGGTGACCGGCAGCAGCAGCGCGATGGTCAGGGCCGGGCCGATGCCGGGCAGCACGCCGACGAACGTGCCCAGGGTGACGCCGATCGCCGCGTACAGCAGGTACTCCGGGCTCAGGACGGTGCCGAAGCCGGAGAGCAGATCACCGAAGACGTTCACAGCGGAAACACCCCCGCGGGCAGGAAGATGTCGAGCAGCCGGGTGAAGGCCAGGTAGACCGCCGTCGGCAGCAGCACCGCCACGATGACGTCGCGGACCAGGTGCCGGCTGCCGAGCACCCGGGACACCACGACGACGAAGGCCGCGGCGGAGACGACGAAGCCGGCGTACTCCAGGGCGACGGCGAAACCGACCAGGCTCGCGACCACCCCGGCCGGGCTCCACCAGCCGGGCTCCTCCTCCGGCGGCGCCTCCCGGGTGCGCAGCTGCGCCACGAGGTAGGCCAGCGCGACGACAACCCAGGCCGCGGAGATCACCACCGGGGCCAGGCGCGGGCTCTGCAGGCCGACGTCACCATCGGCGGCCGACACCGCCGACCAGAGCAGACCCACGCCGGCGAGCACCAGCCCGCCGGCCAGGACCACCCCACCGGTACGGCGGGCCGGCGCCACGTCGGTTGTCATCTAGCCGAGTCCGATGTCGGTGAGCACCGTGGTGATGCGCTGGTTCTCGCTGGTGAAGAACGTCGACGCGGCGTCACCGCTCTTGTAGAAGTCCTCCCACCCCTGCTTCTGCAGCGCGGACTTCCACGACTCCGAGGAGTGCAGCCGGTCCACGAGGGCGGTCACGGCTTGCTTGGTGGGGGCGTCGATCCCGGGCGGGGCCACGACTCCGCGCCAGTTCATCAGCTCGACGTCGTACCCCTGCTCCTTGACGGTGGGTGCCGGCGACCCGCCGCCGACGTCGACGCCGGTCGCGCCGGAGACCGCGAGCGCGCGGACCTTGCCCGACGCGACCAGGTCCTTGAACTCGCTCTGGCCCGAGACGGCGGCGGTCAGGTCGCCGGAGAGCAGCGCGGCCTTGGCCTCGCCGCCGCCGGAGTACGCGACGTACTTCATCGCCTTGGGGTCGGCGCCGGCCGCCTTGGCGAGCAGTCCGACCAGGATCTGGTCGGTGCCGCCGGCCGAGCCGCCACCCCAGTTGACCGAGGCCGGTGCGGCCTTGGCGTCGTCCATGAGCTGCTTGAGGTTCTGATACTTGGAGGCGGCCGGGACGACGATGACCTCCTGCTCGGCGGTGAGCGTGGCGATCGGGGTGACCTGGTCCAGCTTCACCGGCGACTTGTTGGCCACCACGCCGCCGACCATCACCAGGCCCATGACCATCAGGTGGTGGGCGTCGCCGCGGTTCTTGGAGACCAGCTGGGCCAGGCCGATGGTGCCGGCCGCGCCGGTGACGTTGTAGACCTCGACGGGCTGCTCGACGAGCTTGCCGTCGGTCATCGCCTTCTGCATGGTGCGGGCGGTGAGATCCCAGCCGCCGCCGGGCGCGGCGGGCACCATGAGCTGCACTGTCTTGGTCGGATAGCGCACCTCGCCGGTGCCCGTCGACCCGCCGGCGGTGTCCTTCTCGCACCCGGCCGCGGTGGCGGCCAGCAGCGCCGCGGCCATCCCCGCGGCGACGACGCGACCCGGGCGCCGCACAACTGTGTCCTTCACGACCGCTCCTCTGTGTTGCCCACGTGTTTCAGAGATGCTGCATCGCGGGACCATCGGCGGTCATCGTTACGGACACGGTGGTCGTTGTGGTCTTTGTGGTCGCGGCGATTCAGCCGCCCACGGACAGCACCGCTTCGACGCCGTAGTGATCGGACAGATAACCGGCCCGGCCACCCGGCAGTGTCACCGCGTCCCGCAGGACGATCCGCGCCTGGGCGGCGAGCGGCCGCCGCGGCGCCGGGCGGATCAGCACGTGGTCGAAGGCGGGCGGCGCCGGCCAGCGCGGGGTGGGCCGGTACGTCGGTTCGGGGTCACCGGCCAGCACGTCGGTGAGCCCGGTCCGGGTCAGGAAGCCGGTGAGCGTGGCGGCGTCGCGGGGAACGTTGAAGTCGCCGACCGCCACGACCGGTAGCGCGGGGTCGAGTGCGGCCAGCTCACCGGCGAGGTGATCCAGCTCGGCGCGGGCGACGCGGGTGTAGCGGTTCGCCGCCGACCAGTCGCCGTCGCGGTTGGCGGACAGGTGGGTGTTCGTGATCGCGAGCGGGCCGGCCGGCGTCTCCACGACCGCGAGCTGGACGCCCTTGCGCATGAGGTATTCGGCCCGGGCCGGACCGGTGCGCGGATACCGCTCGAAGCGGGCGGTGCGGATCGGCCACCGCGAGAGCAGCACGAGGCCGCCCTCCAGGAGCACGGAGCCGGACCAGGCACGGTGGCCGTAGTGCCGGGCGAGGCGGCGCACCAGGGACGCATGGCCGCGCAGCAGCACCTCCTGCAGGCAGACCACGTCGTAGGAGGACTGCGCCAGGACCGCGCCCAAGGCCCGCAGCCGCGCCCGGACGTCACCGCGCATGAGCGCGTTGAAGGTCAGCAGCCGCACCTCGGTCGTCCGGGTCACGGCAGCAGACGCTACCGGGTGGATCGATCAGGCGAACTCCGCTGTGCACACGGTGAGCCGGGACTCGACACCGGCGGCCCCGAGTTCCTGGGTCGTCGTCGGCGGTTCCACCTCCGGATGCTATATCGTCATTTCGTGCATATCGGGCAAATGCCAGCGGGTACGCACGACGTCTTCGTCGCGCTCGGACTGGCGGTCGCCGGGCTGGTCTTCGCGGCCGAGGTACGCCGGCGCGGACGGCGAGACGAGCGGCTCTGGTACCTGGTGGCCGGGGTGCTCGTCGGTGGCGCCCTGTTCGGCCGGCTCGGCACCTGGCTCCAGCACCTCGACCTGCGGCAGAACGCGACCCTGGCCGAGCAGTGGGCGTACGGCAACCGCAGCATCCTCTCCGGCCTGGCCGGCGCCTACCTCGGTGTGCTGGTCGCCAAGCGGCTCTGCGGCTACCGGGAACGCAGCGGCGACCTGTTCGCGCCCGCGATCGCCGCCGGCATGGCGGTCGGCCGGATCGGGTGCCTGCTCACCGAACGGCCCGGCACGCCGACCGGCGGGAGCTGGGGCATCACCGTGGACGGCGTGCCCCGGCATCCCTCTTTCGCGTACGAGATCGCTTTTCATGTCCTCGCCCTGGCCGTGCTGGTCGCGGCCCGCGACCGGGTCACCCAGCCGGACGCGTTGTTCACCGGCTACCTGGCGGGTTATGCGGTGTTCCGGTTCGGGGTCGAGTTCGTCCGCGGCAACGAGGTGGTGGCGGCCGGGCTCACCCGCCCGCAGTTGTTCCTGCTGGCCTGCGCTCCCCTGCTGGCCTGGCGGCTCGTCGTCCTCGCCCGGGGGCACCGGGCCACGCCGGTGCACGAGGTGCCGGCGTGAGGCCGCCGCCGCAGCCGATCCGCACCGGCGCGGTCTGGGCCGGGATCGGGCTCGCCCTGCTCGGGCACCTGATGTGCGCCGGTCTGGTCGCCGCTGCCATCTGGAGCGCGGGTGACGCGGCCGACCAGGCGCTGATCGGTGGCAGCCTGCTCGGTCAGCTGGTGCTGTTCGCCGCCGTCGTCGCGGCCGGCACCGTCCTGATCGTCAGAGGTGACCGTGGCCTGGGGATCGGGCTGTTCATCGGGTGGGCCGCCGGCCTGATCGTGCTGCCGCTCGTCGGGTTCGGGCTGTGCGTGGCCCTGATCTCGGCCTCATGACCACATCCCCGGAGGGACACCTGATGGGCACCGGCATGCCGCTGCGCGGCGACCGCATCCACCGCTACGTCAACGCGTTCTGCCCGCACTGCCACGACGAGGACCCGCAGCGCCCGCTGGCCGAGGTCGCCCGGCTCTCGGGCCGCCTCGTGGTCCGCGAGGAGCAGGTCTGGCTCGAGCGCGGCTGCCCGCGGCACGGCCTCGTGCGCACCCTCTACGACGAGCACCCCGAGATCCTGACCTACCTGGAGCAGTGGACCGCACCGACCAAACAGCACGAGCCCGACCTGGCCGGCAACTTCGCCCCGGTCCCGGCCGCCTACCTCGACGGGCTCCCGGAGATGCAGACCCAGCACACCTGCATCCTGCTGACCGACCTCACCGACTCGTGCAACCTGCGCTGCCCCACGTGTTTCGCCGACTCGTCGCCGGCCCTGGACACCGTCGTCCCGCTGGCCGACGTGCTGGCCAACCTCGACGCCCGGCTGGCCCGTGAGCGGCAGCGCATCGACGTGCTGATGCTCTCCGGCGGCGAGCCGACGCTGTACCCGTACCTGGCCGAGCTGCTCGACGCGGTCGCCGCCCGGGACGTCGTGCGGATCCTGCTCAACACCAACGGGTTGCGGATCGCCCGCGACGACGCCCTGCTGGACCTGCTCGCCGCCCATCGCGGACGGGTCGAGGTCTACCTGCAGTACGACGGGGTCAGCGAGCGCGCGCACCGGCAGCACCGCGGCGCCGACCTGCGGCGGGCCAAGGAACAGGCCATCGACCGGCTGGCCGGGCGCGGCATCTTCACGACGCTCACCATGACGGCCGCGCTGGACGTCAACGACGACGAGATCGGCGCTGTCGTCAAGCGGGCGCTCGACACGCCGTACGTGGGCGGGGTGTCGATCCAGCCGCAGTTCGGTTCCGGCCGGTCCGCGGCGATCGACAGCGGCCGCCGGCTCACCCACACCGGGGTGCTGGCCCGGCTCGGCCCGCAGACCGGCGACCTGGTCACCTGGCGGGACCTGACCGCGCTGCCCTGCTCGCACCCGCACTGCTGCTCGGTCGGCTACCTGCTGCGCGACGACACCGGCGAGTGGCGCTCCCTGACCGCCCTGGTCGGCCACGACCGGCTGCTGTCCTGGCTGGAGCTGGCGCCTGAAGCCGTCGCCAACCGGATCGCCGACACCGAGCTGCCCGCGCAGCTGCGCCGGGCGGTCCGCGACTCGCTGCTCGGCCTGCTGTCGGAGCAGTCGTCGCTGTCGCATCCCCGGGTCGGCGACCTGTGGCGCGACATCTGCGCCAACTGCGACCTGGGAATCGGCACGCTGGCCGCGATGGCGTCGTCGAGCCTGCCCGGGGGCCGGGACCGGCTGCGCCGGATGCTGGCCGAACGGGTCAAGCGGATCACCGTCAAGCCGTTCATGGACATGGCGACGATGGTGGAGGAACGACTGCTGCAGTGCTGCGTGCACGTGGGCACCCGCAAGGACGACCGGGACCAGTGCGCGCCGTTCTGCGCCGTGCAGGCCTGGCCGCAACTGGCCGCCCAGCGCCTCCCGCAAGCAGTGGTGCGGCGGTGAGCGGCGCTCCGGCCGACCCGCTGCGCCTGTGCGTCTACGCCACCGTGGCCGCGCTGGCCTGGCTGGCCGGGCCCCTGGCGGTGACCGCGTTCGCCGCGCTGGGTCTGGCCGGCTACGTGCGGGCCCGGCGGGCGGGGCTGCGCCGGTCGAAGTGTGTGCTGCGGGATGTCCGGCTGGTGGTGGCGTACCTGACGGCGCTGACCGCGGCCGGGCTGGCCGGGATCGGCTGGCAGTGCTGGAGCTGGCTGACCTGACAGGGGGCGCCGCCGGTGGCGGCGCCCCCGCGGACCGGGTCAGCAGCGACCGAGGTCCTGCCACTGCTGGGTCCAGCCGGGCTCCGAACCCTGCGTCCAGTACCGGGCCTTCCACAGGTGCTTGCCGTCACCGGAAGGCGGGCCGCTCGGGTCGCCGTTGCGGCTCTTCTCGTGCTTGACGGTCTGCCCGCCCTGGTACACCGTCCCGAAACCCCACTCGGGCGCCGACGTGCAGTCCCCTTGAGAAGGAGGCGGGGTGGTCGGCGGGGTCGTCGGTGGCGTGGTCGGCGGGTTGGTCGGCGGGGTGCAGCCGCCGGTGGTGTCCACCGTGTCCGCGAACGTGCTGCCGGCCGAGCGGTAGCCCGCCGTCCGCGCGGTCACCTCGGCCGGCGACAGCGCCTGGTTCTTGGCGAACAGCACCCAGTCCACCTGCTGGACGTACGTGCTGCGCCCGCCGGTGTGCGCCGCCGTGTCGATGAACCACAGGTTCCAGTTGATCGTCATGGTCTGCCGCGGGTAGAACTTGCCCGAGTGGTCGCCGACCAGCACACCGTCGATGTAGTACTTGACGTGCCCGCCGGCCACCGTGGCCACCAGGTCGTGCCAGCCGTTGAGGCTGGACCGCTGCTCGGAGTGCACGTTGTCGGCGAACCACGGCTCGGCCCGGTACGTGTACCAGGTCGTCTGGTAGTTGATCGGGCCCGTCTCGCCCCACCCGCCGTTGGGCAGGTACTCCGAGATGTCCAGCTCGCTGTACGTCGGGTCCAGGTCGCCGTTGAGCGGGCTGATGGTGAAGAACGTCTCGTTGATGTGGTCGCCGTCGTTGCCGGCCGTCGGGGTGTCGGTGAAGCGGACCCGGCTGGCGTACGTGCCTTCCAGGTAACGCTTCTGAGAGCTGTAGAGCTCGGCGTGGCTGGTGCCGGCGCCGGTGCCGTCGGTGGAGGCGGTGAGCTGCATGACCTTCTGCCCGCCCTCGGTGGGGAAGGTGATGCTGCTCGGTGACCAGGTCGCTCCCGGCACGCCCGGCCCGCCGGCGTAGCTGCGCGGGGTCCAGCCGTGCGCGGTCAGCGAACTGTCACCGGCCGAGCTGTAGGAGAAGTCGTCGAACAGGTAGCCGCAGTCGGCGGCGGAGGCGCCGGCGGCGTGGGTGAAGACGGCCAGGGAGCTCAGCAGCGTCGTCACACCCAGCAGCTTGAGGGTTCTGGACATGGGGGTCCTCCGGAATGGGGGTGAGGGGACCTACTTGACCGCGCCGGCGGTCATTCCGGCGCGGATGTGGCGTTGGAACGCGACGTAGGCGATCAGCACCGGCAGCATGGCGATGGTCAGGCCGGCGAACAGACCGCTCCAGTCACTGCGGTAGCCCTGGCTGACCGACAGGGCGGCCAGACCCTGCGCCAGGACGTACCGGTCCGGGTCGGGGTTGAGGACCAGCGGAAGCAGGTACTGGTTCCAGAGCCCGAGGAAATTGAAGATGCCGACGGCGACCAGGCCCGGCCGGGCCATGGGCAGCATGACGCGGAAGAAAACCGCGCCGTGCGAACAGCCGTCGATGAACGCCGCCTCGGCCACCTCGCCGGGCAGGGTGCGGAAGAACGAGTGCAGGAAGAAGACCGTGAAAGGCACGGCATACGCCGCATAGACCAGGATCAGACCCTGGTACGTGCCCAGCAGCCCGAGCCGTTGCACCACGAAGAACAGCGGCACCAGGGCCAGGAAGACCGGGAAGAACATGGCCGCGACGAAGGTGTAGTAGATGAGCCGGTTGCCCCGGAACTCGTAGCGGGCCAGGGCGTAGGCGACCAGCGAGCCGAGCAGCATGGTCAGCAGCAGGGCCCCGCCGACCACGATGAGGCTGTTGAGGAAGTAGCGGCCGATGCTGGCCTCGGTCCAGGCCCGGGCCCAGTTGCCCGGCTGCGGGGACGCCGGCAGCGACCACGGCTCGTTCAGGATCTCGGTGTCGGTCTTGAAGGAGCTGATCACCGCCCAGAGCAGCGGCAGCGCGGTGACCACGGCCCAGGCCAGCATGGCCAGGTGCACCGGGAAAACGGCGTAGGACCGCCGAGCCCGGCGCGCGGGCACCGGTGGTACGGACACCGCCGGCCGTTCATCCACGAGCGTCATGCTGAGCCTCCTCCGGCATGCCTGCCCGGCCCTTGCTTCGCTGCGGTGCAGGCACTCATGCCAGCTCCAGCCTCTCCTTGCGACCGGCCCGCAACGCCAGCACGGCCAGCGTCAGGGTGGCGAAGAACAGGGCGACGCCCATGGCCGAGGCGTAGCCGAACTTGCCGTAGGTGAACGCGTTGCGGTACAGCGACAGCCCGATGACCTCGGTGGCGCCGTCCGGACCGCCCGGACCGACCGTCATCACCTGCACGACCGCGAAGGCGTCCAGCGCGGCGATGCCGAGATAGACGAAGGCCACCTGCACGGTCTCGCGGACCAGTGGCAACGTCACCTTGCGGAACGTCGCCCAGGCCCCGGCCCCGTCCAGCAGCGCCGCCTCGAACAGATCCCGCGGGATGCCGTCGATCGCCGCGCTGAACAGCACCACGTAGAAGCCGACCGAGGACCAGACCAGCACCGCCATCACGGCGATCAGGGCCAGCGACGGCGACGCCAGCCAGCTCTGCGCGAGCCCGTCGAGCCCGATCGCCCGCAGTCCCCCGTTCAGCAGGCCGGTGTTGGGGTTGTAGACGAAACCCCACAGGACCGCGATGACCACGAGCGAGAGCAACTGCGGGAAGAAGTACACGATCTGGTACGCCCCGGAGCCCGCGATGCCGCGCCGCCCGCCCCGCCCGCCGAGGTGCATCATGCTGGCCAGGAACAGCCCGATGCCGATGGTGACCAGCGGGACCACCACCAGCATCACCGCGTTGTTGCGGACCGCGTCGAGGAACAGCGAGTCCCCGCCGAGGCGGGCGTAGTTGCCCGCCCCGACGAAGTGGGCCTCGCCGGCCACGCCGGTCCAGTCGGTCAGCGACAGGTAGAAGGCCTGCGCGTACGGCGACAGCACGAAGACCACGTGCAGCACCAGCGCGGGCACCAGCGCGCCGGCCAGGAACCGCCACCGACCGTGCCGCATCAGCGGGTGTACTTCTGGACCGAGGAGTCCTTGGCGATCGCGTCCGCCGCCTTCTGCACCCGCTGCGCCCACCCGGCCGCGGTGATGCGCTTGTTCACCAGCTCCCCGGTGGCGTCGTCGAGGGCCTTGGCCAGCGGGGCGTACCAGGTGCGGAAGCGGTAGGTGAAGGTCTCGGCCCCGGCCGCGGTGACCGCGTCGCGGACCGAGCCCAGCCCGCTGCTCAACGTCAGGCCGTCGGTCGCCCCGGCCACCGCGGGCAGCGTGCCGGCCGTGGACGCGAACGCCTTCGCCGACTGCTTGGAGAACAGGATCCGCAGATACTCCAGGCCGCCGGCCGGGTTCTTCGCCTTGGCCGGCACCAGGAACGACTCGCTGCTGGCGGCCTGCACCGCGGCCGGCTTGAGCTGGTCGCCCGCCGTCCGTGACGGCACCGCGCCCATCACCATGTCGAAGCCCGGCGGGGTGACGTCCTTCTGCTCGCTCTCCAGCCACGAGCCGCACGGGATGAACGCGGCCTTGCCGTTGGACCAGGCCGCCTGGGCCTCCGTGTGGGTCAGCGCCTCGGAGCCGGCCATCAGGTAGCCCTTGCCGGCCAGCTCCGCGAACGCCTCGGCGGCGCCGATCAGCCCCGGCGCCTTCCACGCGTCGGGCTCCAGGTTGTCCACGGCCTTGACCAGCGCGAGCCCGCCGGTCTTGGCGGCCATGCTGAGCAGCGGATCGTTGATGTACTCGGGATACTTGCCCTGGTAGGTCCAGGGCGCGATGCCGGCTGCCTTGATGGTCGCGCACAGCGCCAGCATCTCGTCCCAGGTCTTCGGGTACGCCCAGCCCTTCGCGGCGAACAGCGACTTGGAATACCAGAGCCCCCAGACCGTGTAGGTGAAGTTCAGGGTCATCGGCGTCTTGCCGAACGTGCCGTCCTCGACCACCCCGGGCAGCAGGGTGTCGCGCACGGTCACCGCCGGGTCGTCGAAGGACGGCGCGTCCAGCAGCGCGCTCAGATCGCTGACCTGCTTGGCCGCCACCAGCGTGGCGATGTCGAGCCGGCTCGCGCCGGTGTTGTCGACCACGTCCGGGGGCGTGTTGGCCACGAACCGGGGCTGCAGGGCCTCACCGATCTTCTGCAGGCCCTGGTGGTCGATCTTCGCGCCCGGGTACTTGCGGGTGTAGAGCGTGCCGGCGTGCTTGGCGTACTCGTCGCCGTACCCGCCCTTGAAGATCACCACCTCGAGCGGGGTCTCGGCCTTGACCCCCAGCGGGTTGTCGGCGCTCTTGGCGCCGGTGTTGCCGGCGGCCGGGTCGTTGTCGTCGCTGCCGCCGGTCACGCAGGCACTGAGCAGCGGGGCCGCGACGCCGGCGGTCAGCGCGGTGCGCAGCAGGGTGCGTCTCGTGGGGTACGGTTCGGAAAGGGGTGGGCGGTTCATCAGCTGGGCCTTCTTCCCTAAGCGGTACGCCGGATGCGCCCGGCGTACCGCGCTTCGAGCTCCTTGTTGTGCTCCCGCCCGCCCGGCACGTTGTCGGAGAGGTAGACCGGCGGGGTGATGCCGAGCGCCAGCAGCCGGGCCACGACCTCGGTGACCATCTGCTGGGCCAGCAGGGCGGCGGTGATCGAGGAGACGGCACCCACCGCCCCGGCGGTTCCGGCGCCGGCGCTGTAGGACAGCGCGGCGTCGCCGTAGGGGGCGCCGTTGTCGAGCACGACGTCGGCGAGGTCGGCGAGCTTGCGGCCGCTGTCGTGCCGCGAGTCGACCCGGGCCGAGTGCTCCCGCGAGGTGATCGCGATCAACGCGTGCCCGCGTTGCTTGACCAGCTGCGCCATCTCCACCACCGCGCCGTTGACGCCGGAGTTGCTGGCGATGACGAAGGTGTCGTCGGGCTTGATCGGGGCCAGGTCGTAGAGCCGGTGGGCGACGCTGGGCGTGCGCTCCAGCTGCGGATCGGTGAGCACCGCGGCGGGCTCGCCGCCGTACAGGACGATGTCGCGCAGCGCGATCTTGTTGGTCGGCACCAGGCCACCGGCCCGGCCGGCGATCTCCATGGCGAGCGCCTCGGAGTGCCCGCAGCCGAAGGCCTGGATCACCCCGCCGGCGCGCAGGGTCGCGGTCAGCAGGTCGGCGGCCCGGGCCACCGCGTCGCGCTGGCTGTTCCCGACCCGGGTGATGGCCTCGGCGATGACCTCGGCGTAGGCGGCGCTTGTGATCGTCACAGCGGCTTGTCCCTCCGTGCTCGCTTGCGGTTGGCGTGGGGCTCGGGCACCCGGTGGGCGTCGACCGCCCGCACGGTCAGCTCGAGGGCCTCGGCGGTGCGCTCGTAGGTGCGCTGGGCCACGGCGACGTAGATGAGGTCGAGGATCAGCAGCTGCGAGTGCAGGGCGGACAGCGCCGCCAGCCGGAAGGTGGTCTCGTGCACCGCGGTCACGAACGCGACGTCCGCGACCTCGGCCAGCGGCGACCGGGCGAACGAGGTCACCGCGACGGTCAGCGCCCCGTGGTCGGCCGCCTCGGCCAGGGTCTCGATGGCCTCGCGGGTGCGGCCGGAGTGTGACAGGGCGATCGCCACGTCACCGGGGCCCAGCAGCGCGGCGTTGGTCAGGGCGGTGTGGGTGTCGGCGCGGTACCGCACCGGGACGCGGATGCGCTCCAGCCGGAAGGCCATCTCGCTGCCCGCCGTACCGCTGCTGCCCAGCCCGAAGATCTCCACCCGCCCGGCGGTGGCGATGGCCGCCGCGACCCGCTCGATCGCCGCGGTGTCCAGTCCGGACGCCGTCGCCTGGATGGCCCGGGTGTCGGCGGCGGTGATCATGTCGAGCACCTTGTCGAGCTGGTCGCCGGGATTGATGTCGCCGCTGATGTCGGTCTCCCAGCGGGCCTGCTCGGCCCGGCCGGTCTCGGTGGCCACGGCGACCCGCAGATTCGCGTAGCCCTTGAAACCGAGGGCCCGGCTGAACCGGGTGACCGTGGCGGTCGAGGTGCCGGACCGCTCGGCCAGGTCCACGATGCTCGCGTGCGCGGCCGTCTCCGGATCGGCCAGGATGGTCTCGGCGATCTTCGCCAGCGCCTCCGGCATGCTCGGCCCCTCGATGCGCAGCCGCACCAGCAGACCGCCGCTCTCGCCCGTCACCCGATCCTCATTGTGCTGATCCTCGTTTTCATCGTTGTCCTGTGTCGATGAAAATTACGACCACTGTGGCTTCTGGTCAACAAAAACTTTCTATGTTTCGATCTGCTGCGTGAAGCTGGTGCTGGGAGTCGACGCCGGCGGGACGGCGTCGCGCGCCGTCGTCGCCACCACGCAGGGCGCGGTGCTGGGCCGCGGCTCGGCCGGCCCGGGCAACCCGGCGGCGGCCGGTCCGCAGGCCGCCCGGGCCATCGGTACGGCGGTCCGGGCCGCCCTGCGCGGCCACGATCCGGCCGCAGTGATCGCAGGTGCCGCGGGTGTCGCCGGGGTGAGCGCACTGGATGACCCCCGGGTGTCCGGGGCGTTCGACGACCAGTGGCGGGCGTGCGGCCTGAGCTGTCCGGTCTCCGTCGTCGGGGACGCGGTCACGGCGTTCGCAGCGGGCACGGCGGCACCCTCGGGCGCGGTGCTCATCGCGGGCACCGGCGCCGTCGCGGCCCGGCTGGAGCACCGGCGGATCACCGGCACGGCGGACGGGCTGGGCTGGCTGCTCGGCGACGAGGGTTCGGGCCTGTGGCTGGGCCTGCACGCCGTCCGCGCGGTGGCGCGCGACTGGGTCGCCTCGACACCGGCCGGGCTCGCCGCCGTCGTGGCCGCCCACGCCGGCGTGAGCTCGCGCGACGACCTGGTGCACTGGGCCGGACGGCAGCCGCCCCCGGCGTTCGCCCGGCTCGCTCCGCTGGTCTGCGCCGCGGCCCGGGCCGGTGACAGCCTCGCCGGGCGGCTGACCCGCGAGGCCGGCACCCGGCTCGTCGCCACCCTGGGCGAGCTGGGACCCCTGGACGGTCCGGTCGTGCTGGCGGGCGGTCTGCTCACCGGTGACACGCCCGTCCGGGAGGCCGTGCTCGCCGCTCTGCCCGGCCCGGTGGCCACCGCGTCCGACCCCGCCCTGGGCGCCGCCTGGCTGGCGCTGTGCGAGGTGTCCGGTGTGGACGACCGGGAAGCGGCCCAGCTCCACGGCCGTCTGCTGCAGGCGGTTAAATGACCACCACCGCGGCGAAGGACTCGCCGGCTCGCAGGCGGCGGATGAGGTCCAGCACGGCGCCGGCACCGCCGTGCGCGGCGACCCAGCGGTCCACCACGCAGGCACTGTCGCGGTAGAAGTCCGTCGAGGGCGCCGCGCCGGCCCGGACCGCCGCCAGCGCCCGGTCGTGGTCGATCGGGCAGCGTTCACCCGGCGGCTTCGCGGTCAGGTAGCGGGGGTCGTCCGAGACCAGCACCGCGAGGCCTTCGTGGAACCAGCGCGGCACCTGGTCGTAGCGGGAGCCGAGCCGCCGGTACAGCTCCGCGTGGGTGAGCTCGTGACTCGCGATCACCACGTCGGCGCCGTCCGGGGACAGCGCCAGCGCACGGTCCCGCAGAGCCTGTCCCTTCTCGCCGCCACCGCCGATGTGCTCGTAGCACTCCGTGCTGAGGCAGACCAGCACGCGGGGACTGCTGCGCGTCGCACCGAGGTAGTCGCCGACCCGCTGCCTGGCCTGGGCGATCAGGTCCACCACCTGACGCCGCTGCTCGGGCGTCGCGCCGTCGTCGACGTACACGTCCGGCCCGGCCCGGCGCAGCCCGTAGCAGCCGGGACAGGCGGCCGCGACGGCGATCGGGTAGAACACGACGAGCGCGGCCACGGCTGCCACCAGGACGGCGGCAAGCGCGGCGGCTACAAGCCGCTTTTTCGACACCATCGCCTCCTCAAGCGTCACGGCGAACGAAGACCAGCCAGGCGGCCACGACGCATCCGGCGGCCCAGGACGACAGGGCGAGCAGGCCGCCGGCCCGGCCCAGGGCGGACGGGCCTCCGGGCAGGCCCACGAGGCTGAGCGCCGCGTCGTGCGGCAGGTACTTCACCAGGTCCGGGACGACGCCGCGGAGCATCGGCGTGACCAGCAGGGCCGTCGCCGACAGCACGGCGAGCGGGGCCACGACGGTCCTGGCGATGACCGCGAAGCCGTAGCCCACCAGCGCGAGCAGCAGGTACGCGGTCACCAGCGCGGGAAGGCCGGTGCCCGCGGCGGCCCGCGGGAACGGCAGCACCACCAGGACGGCTCCGAGCAGGCTGACGAACGCGCACACCGTGGACTTGGCGGCGAACAGCCGGGTCCGGCCCGGCCCGGCGAGCAGGCTCACCCGAACCTGCCCGCCGCGGAACTCGCTGCCGGCCGCGAAGACGGCGATCGCGGCGAAGACGTAACCCGGGACCAGCAGCGGGGCGCCGAGCCGGGCGATCGGGACCGGGCCGTCCGGGCCGGCGACACGAACGGCATCCGTCGCGGCGAGCACGCCGAGCGCACCGTTGGCGGCCAACGCTCCGGTCAGGGCGATCCAGGTCGCCGGCAGCGTACGGATCTTGACCAGTTCGGCCGCGAGCAGGTCGCCGAACCTGATCGGCGCGGTCACCGGGCGTCCCGCCGAACGAGGGTGGCCCCGGCGAGCAGGGACGTCACCAGGACCCAGCCCACCAGCACCAGCACGGCCTGTAGCGGGCTCGACGTCAGGTCGCCGGTCGCCGGGTCGAGCAGCAGGTTCCGGCCGGCGCTGACCGGCAGGAGCGCGTCCAGGCCGGGTGCGCCGGCCAGCACCTGGGTCATCGTCACGGTGATCAGCGCGAGGCTGATGCCGATGGTCGCCAGGGTGCTGCGGGCGATGACGGCGATCGCGTACGTGCTCAAGCCCAGCAGCACCGCGTACAGGATGAACCTGGCCTGGCCCGCGAGCGCGTCGGCGCTGACCGGCAGCCCGGGATACCGGGCCTTGACGCCCAGGTAGCTGAACCCGGTGCTGATCGTGGCGATCAGCACCGCCGCCAGGGTGAGGTAGCCGGCTGCCGCCAGGAGCTTCGCCCCGAGCAACCGGCCGCGCCGGGGCACGGCGAGCACCGTCAGCCCGAGCTGCCCGCCGCGGAACTCCTGCCCGGCGATCACCGCGGCCAGCGCGGGCAGGAACACGCTCATCTGCAGCGACGACGCACGGATGCCCTCGAGCAGAGCCGCGCGGGCGGGCTCCCGCCGGCCGAGGAAGATCTCGATGGTCCCGTCCCGCGTGACCTGGGCGACCGCGTCGGCGGTGAGGCCCACCACCTGCACCTCCACCAGCAGTTGCAGGGCGAGGACGGCCCCCAGCACCAGCCAGCCGGTGCGCAGCGTGATGATCTTGGTGAGCTCCGCCCGGACGGCGGCCCTCACGCCGCGGTCCGTTCGCCGGTCAGGGCGAAGAACGCCGCCTCCAGCGACGGATGGCCCGCGGTGACCTCGGCGACCGGGCCCCGCCCGGCGATCCGGCCCCGGTGGATGACCACCAGGTCGTCGGCGGTCGCGGCCGTCTCGGCCATCAGGTGGCTGGAGAGCAGCACGGTACGCCCGGACGCCGCATAGTCCCGCAGCAGCTGCCGCACCCAGCGGATCCCCTCCGGGTCCAGCCCGTTCACCGGCTCGTCGAGCACCAGCACGTCCGGCTCACCGAGCAGCGCCGCGGCGATCCCGAGCCGCTGTCCCATCCCGAGCGAGTACCGCTTCACCCGCTGCCTCGCCACCCCGGCCAGGCCGACGAGCTCGAGGACCGCACCCACGCGGGCCCGGGGGATCCGGTTCGACCGGGCGATCCAGGTGAGGTGGTCGACGGCCCGGCGCTCCGGCACCGGCCCGGCCCCGTCGAGCAGCGCGCCGACCGTCCGCAGCGGCTGGTCGAGGTCGCGGTAGCGCCGGCCGTGGATCGTCGCGGTGCCGCCGCCGGCCGCGTCCAGGCCCAGCAGGATCCGCAGCGTGCTGGACTTGCCGGCGCCGTTCGGGCCGAGGAAGCCGGTGACCCGGCCGGGCCGGGCGGTGAAGCTGACGTCGTCGACGGCGGTCCGGCCGCCGTGGCGTTTGCTGAGGTGGGCGATGTCGATCACGGACACCAGCCTGCGGCCCGGGGTCGCCGGCCCGCGTCACCCGGAAGTAGACACCTAGCGCGGCTCGTGCAGCAGGCCCGCTTCGTAGGCCAGCACGGCGAGATGGGTACGGTCGTTCACGTCGAGCTTGGCGAACATCCGGCGCAGGTAGGTGCGGATCGTCTCCACGCTCAGGGTCAGCTCGTCGGCGATCTGCTGGCTGGAGTAGCCCCGGGCGACGTACCGGATGACCTCGGTCTCGCGGGCGGACAGCACCTGGCCGGCGAACGCGTGCCGCCGCTCGGGCCGGCGCGGCGCGAACTGCCGCATCAGCCGGGCGGTGATCTCCGGGGCCAGCATCGCGTGGCCGGCGTGGACGGTGCGTACGGCGTGCAGGACCTCGGGCGGGGACGCGTTCTTGAGCAGGAAACCCGACGCACCGAGGGTGAGGGCCTCGTGGACGTACTCGTCGAGGTCGAAGGTGGTCAGCATGATGACCTTGGTGGTCGTGGCCGGGAGCAGGCGCCGGGCGGCCTCCAGCCCGCTCGTTCCGGGCATCTGCACGTCGAGCAGCGCGACGGCCGGCTTCAGCGCGCTGACGAGCCGGGCGGCGGCCTCCCCGTCCGCGGCCTCCCCGGCAACCCGGAAGCCGGGCGTACGGTCGAACAGCTTGCGGTAGACGCCGCGGAAACGGGCGTCGTCATCGGCCAGGAACACGCTGATGGCCGCGGTCACCGGCCACCGCCTCCCCGGACGGGCAAGCGGGCGCTGACCTCGAAGCCACCGCCGGGGTGGTCGCCCCAGGTGACGGTGCCGCCGACGAGCTGGGCCCGTTCGCTCATCCCGCCGAGGCCGAAGCCCGCGTGCTCGCGTCCGGCGGCGCCCGGCCCGCTGTCCCGGACCCGGACGACGACCGCCCCGCCCGTCTCGTGGACGTCCACCGTGCAGGGCGCGCCCGCCGCGTGCCGCACGACGTTGCTCAGCGACTCCTGCACGATCCGCAGCACGACCGCCCCGACGGCGTCCTCCACCTGCTCGTCGACCGTGATGCGGGCCCGCACCTCGACGCCGGCGGCGCGCGTGGTGTCGACGACCGAGGACAGCCGGTCGACCGGCGAGGGCGCGGAACGCAGTCCCCGGACCAGCACCTGCACCTCTTCGAGCGCCCGCCGCGCGTGCAGCTCGATGCCGGCCAGCGAGTCGCGTAGCTCCTGCTCACCGGCGTCGGCCAGGCCCCGGGTCACACCGGCCTCGGCACTGATCACCCCGAGCGCGTGACCGACCACGTCGTGCACGTCGCGGGCGACCTCCAGCTGGACGCGGGCGCGCTCCGCCTCCCTGGTGGCGGCGATGCCCCGGCCCACCATGGTGCCGAGCAGCCAGGCCACGCTGACCGCGGCGACGGCCACGACGGCCCGCTGCCCGAGCCCGGTCATGTCACCGGAGGGGACGCCGGTCACCGCGGCGAGGCTGAGCGCGACGCAGGCCAGCACGAGGACGGGCAGCCTGGTGCGCGAGGCGCGCGCCACGGCGAGCGGGTACAGGCACCAGGCCACGGCCAGCATCGGGTCCTGGCAGACGCCCAGCGCATTGCCGGTGACGGTGGCGATCGCCGCGACCACGGTCGCCGCGCCGGGGAACCGCCGCCGCGAGACCATGGCCAGCCCGGTGATCGCCGCCAGAGCCCAGCCCGCGGTCAGGCGGGCCGGGCTCGCGGTGTCGAGCGTGGGCGGGGCCCAGAACACCAGGACCACGACGGCCGCCGCGAGGACGTCCGGCACCAGCCGCAGGCCACCGGAGGGGCCGGCGGAAGGGCTGCGACGCACGTTCGCACCCTACTGGGCTGACCCGCGGCGGAAAACCCGGGCAAAACCCCGATGGCCGGCCCGGTCCGGGCGCCCGTCAGCGGCGGGCCAGGCGGCGCTCCCCCGCGGCTCCCGGCTGGTAGGGCAGGTTGTAGTGGGCGAAGACGCCGGGCTCGTCGCCGGCGGCGAGCTCACCGTCGAGGTCGATGGTGGGCGCGTCGCCGACGACCTTCTTGTCGTAGCGCACCCGGACGGCGCTCGGGCTCACGGTGGCCCCGTCCAGCGGCACGAAGGTGAGCCGGTGGCGGCCGATCATGCCGGTCCGCACGGTCGCGAACGCGGGTTGGTCGGTGGACGTGTCGACGTAGACCGCCTCCAGCTCGCCGATCTTGGAGCCGTCGGGGTCGATGACTTTCTCGCCGCGCCAGTCGCGCAGATTCTCAGCGGGGAACATGCTGCTCTGGTTCCCTGCTGGTCAGGGGCGAAACAGCAGGCCCTCAGACGGCGTACGGCGAACGGAACAACCGGTCCGGGTCGGCGGCGGCGCGGACCCGGCGGAACCGCGCCAGGTTGGCACCGTGGTAGCGCGGCACCCGGGCCGGATCCGGTTCGAGGTAGTTGACGTAGCGGCCGGCGGACCAGCGGGCCATCGCCCGGTGACCGTCGTCGATCCACGCGTAGGCGTCGCGGACCGTGGCCGGATCACCGGCAGCGGGCTGGACCAGCCACTGCAGCATGGTGTGCACGCCACGCCAGGGGAAGGCGGTCGCGCCGGGAGCCACCCGGCCCTGGGCGCCGGTCATCCGTTTGAGCTTGGCGATGCCCGGCCGGCGGGCCCCGGACCGGCGTTCCACGCTCGCCAGCAGAGCGGCGACGGCATCGGGCGGCAGGATGCGGGGAAAGACATCGCTGCCGACCAGCTCGGTGGCGCGGGGGCCGCAGTCACCGGCGTCGTCGCAGCCGCCGCGGTTGTGCACGACGGTGCGGTGCGGGAGGCGCTCGACGCGTACCGTGGCCGGCTCCCGGCCGATCGCCCGGACGATCGCCGCCACCTCGGCGTCCGCGGTCCCGCCGAGCAGCACGCCGGAGATCCGTACGCTGCGGGCACCGCGCGCGTCGGAGGCGAACTGGCAGGACGACCAGGTCTCGTCGGGCGCCCGGGACAGCCGGGCCTGCCAGCCGGCCGCGACCCGGGCCGCCGCACTCCACGGATAGGTCAGCACGAAGGTGCCGGCCGGGGCCGCCGGATAGGTGCGCATCCGCCAGGTGGTGACGACCCCGATGCCGCTGCCGCCGCCGCGCAGCGCCCAGAACAGCTCCGGCTCCCGGCCGGCGTGCACGGTGCGGAGCCGCCCGTCGGCGGTGGCCAGCTCGGCGGCGATCACCGCGTCGCAGGTCATCCCGTACGCGGAAGCCGCCATCCCGATGCCGCCGCCCAGCGTGATCCCGCCGATGCCGACGGACCCGCACGATCCCGAGGGGATCGAGACGCCGTGGACGTCGAGCCCGTCGTAGACGTCGATGAGCCGGGCACCACCACCGATCGTGGCGGTGCGGCTGCCCGCGTCGTAGCCGATCGTGCGGATCCCGCGCAGGTCGAGGACCACGCCGGTCCGGCTGGTCGACGCGCCCACATAGGAATGACCACCCCCGCGCGGCACCACCGGTACGCCGAAGCGCCGTGCGAAGCGGATCACCTCGGTCACGTCCGCCGGGCCGGCGCACCGGGCGACCGCCGGCGGCCGGACCGCGTCGAAGCGGGGGTCGACCAGGCGGTGGGCCTCGGCGAAGGTCGCCGCGCCGGGCAGTTCCACCGCTCCCTCGAGGCCGGCGGCCAGCGCCTTCCAGTCCCCGGCCGTCGGGCCGCCGGTCGTTGAGCCGCCGGCCGTCGGGCCGCCGATCTTGGGGCCGCCGATCGTCGGGCCCGCGGCGGCGACAGCGGATCCGGCTCCGGTGGCCGGAGCCACGACGGCGGCGCGCAGCAGCGTGCGACGAGACAGCGGCATACCGACAATCTTCGCATACCGGACGCAGCACCCTGATGCTCAGCGCGCCGTCCGGCCGACCGCATAACGGAACGCGTTGACCAGGGTGTAACCGCCGCCCGGGGTGCGGAAGGGCCGGGCGGCGGCGATCACGGTCGGCGCCGTGCCCGCCATGGTCGCCGGGTCCTCACCCAGCAGGACGCCCTCGACGAGCGTGTCGTCGTCGGCCACCCGCCACGGAAGCTCGACGATGCCGGCCGCGACCAGGGTGAGACCACCGTCGTCCAGCAGCTCCTCGAGACCGCCCGGCAACCGCAGCTCCCCGTCGGGCAGGGGTTCCTCGTCGGCGGCCCGGGCCACGGCGTCCTCGATGACGGTCAGGTCGTTGCGGTCCCGCTCGGCCCAGTTGGCCACCGCGACGTGTCCACCGGGGACGGTGACCCGGATCAGCTCACCCAGTGCGGCCAGGGTGTCCTCGGCGAACTGCAGGGCGTTGACCGAGACCGCCAGGTCGAAGCCGGCGTCGGGCCAGGGCAGGTGGTCGGCGGTGCCGACGCGGAGGTCGGCGCCCGGCACGCGCCCGCGGGCGTACGCCACCATCCCGGCGGCCGGGTCGATGCCGGCGGCTGAGATCCCGCGGCGGGCGAGATGGGCGAGCAGGTCACCGGCGCCGCAGCCGACGTCGAGGACGCGAGCCCCGCGGTCCACCGCGGCGGCGGCGAGCACCGCGTCCCAGGCGGGCTCGGCGAATGCGCCCCACAGCCGTGACCAGCTTTCGGCGACGGCCGACCACCGGACGGGATCGGCACCGTTCATGTCTCGTTCTCCCGGGGATCGCCGGAACCATCCGCGTGCGGCCCGGCACACCAGGATATCGACCGCGGATTTCGGGAAAGGCACTGGCCGCTCCCCGTTCATCGGGTCCATTCCCGGGCCGCCACCGCGCAATCCGGGAATGACACCGCCCACCACGGGCCGGGGGACACCGCAGCGACCGGGAGCCGGCCGCCGGCCGGTACGCCTCAAGCCCGCTCCGGAAGTTGCGGAAGGTCTCTCCCCCTTCGGTGGATCGGCGACCCGTCCGAACGACCGACCCCCTGTCCGGATCGGTGGGCCACCGCAGGAAGATCCGCACTCCGGAAGTTTCGGAGCCCGGTCGGCCGGATCCTTTCCCCTTAAATGTGTCGAGTTCGGACAGGCGGCCCGGTGCTGCGGCCCATTCTGTGTCGTTTCCAGCGATTACCACGGCCCCGCCGGGCAACGCCTGCCCGACCCGGAAATCCTCGTATCACCGCCGTGTTGCCGGATTGTTATCCCGTGTTTCAAGATCGCCCGCCGACACCCTTGTGCAACCGGTCGTTATGGGAAAACGTTGCCGGGCACAACAAACTCGCTCCTGATCTTGAACACGTCCGGGAGTGACTCTCCCGCGCACTGGCACCATCGAAGCCGATCGAAGGCCCGGAACACCCGAGAGGACACAAGGTATGCGTAAAGGACTATTCGCCCTGGCCGCGGCCAGCCTGCTGGCCACCGGCAGCATGGCTGCGTGTGGTGACGACAGCGGCAGCGACTCCGGCAGCACCGGCGGTTCGTCCACCGGCAAGGTCGGCGTCATCCTGCCCGACACCAAGAGCTCGGCGCGGTGGGCCACTGCCGACCTCACGTACCTGAAGGCGGCGTTCGACGCGGCCGGGGTCCAGGCCGACATCCAGAACGCCCAGGGTGACAAGACCCAGTTCCAGACGATCGCCGACGGCATGATCTCCAGCGGCGTCAAGGTCCTGATGATCGTCAACCTGGACTCCGGCACCGGCAAGGCCGTGCTGGACAAGGCCAAGAACGCCGGCATCGCGACCATCGACTACGACCGGCTGACGCTCAACGGCGGCGCGAATTACTACGTGTCGTTCGACAACGTCAAGGTCGGCGAGCTGCAGGGTCAGGGCCTGGTGGACTGCCTGGCCGAGAAGAAGTACACCAAGCCGGTCGTCGCCGAGCTCAACGGCTCCCCGACCGACAACAACGCCACCCTGTTCAAGCAGGGCTACGACTCGGTCCTCAAGCCCAAGTACGACTCGCAGGAGTACGTGAAGGGCCCGGACCAGGCCGTCCCGGACTGGGACAACGCGCAGGCCGGCACCATCTTCGAGCAGATGCTCACCTCGAAGAAGGACATCAAGGGTGTGCTCGCCGCCAACGACGGCCTCGGCAACGCCGCCATCGCGGTGCTGAAGAAGAACAAGCTCAACGGCCAGGTCCCGGTCACCGGCCAGGACGCCACCGTGCAGGGCCTGCAGAACATCCTCGCCGGCGACCAGTGCATGACCGTCTACAAGGCGATCAAGAAGGAGGCCAACGCGGCCTCCGAGCTGGCCATCGCGCTGGCCAAGGGCCAGAAGCCGACCACGGCCACCGGCGTCACCAAGGACGTGGAGTCCGGCAAGGACGTCCCCTCGGTGCTGCTGGACCCGCAGTCGATCACCAAGGCGAACGTCAAGGACGTCATCGCCGACGGCTTCGTCACCAAGGAGCAGCTGTGCACCGCTGACTTCGCCAAGGCCTGCACCGACGCGGGCATCAGCTGATCTGAGCTGATCGCGGGTCGTCCCGTTCGGCGCGGCGCCGCTCCCGCCTTCACGGGCGGGGGGCGGCGCCGCGCCGGGTGACCCCCGTCCCACCGCCAGTGGCGCTGCCACGACGACGAACCCGGTCACCAAGCGAAGGAGAACCACCGTGGCCGCGACACCCCTTCTGGAACTCAACGGGATCGACAAGAGCTTCGGTCCCGTCCAGGTCCTGCACGACGTCGGACTGAGCGTCTACCCCGGCGAGGTGACCGCGCTCGTCGGCGACAACGGTGCCGGAAAGTCCACGCTGGTCAAATGCGTCAGCGGGATCTACACCATCGACGC
>NZ_JBSGFR010000056.1:0-53786 GCF_053603475.1 Actinoplanes sp. NPDC004185
GCCGCCAGGAGCGCGGGCGTCGGGGGCGGGATCGGCGGGGCGGCGCCGGTGACGATGATCAGGTCGGCGGTGGCGAGCCGGCGCAGGGTGTGGGTCGGGGTGACCCGGAAGCCGGTGGAGGTGGGCATCGGCGTGCGCCGCTCGGCGCAGACCGCATACCGGTACGACGGCAGCTCCGGGTCCAGCCGGCGCAGCCCGAACAGCTCACTGACGATGCCCAGCTCGAAGGCCGGCACCGGGGCGGCGACCACCACCGCGACGTCCGACGGCATCGTGCCATCTTGGCAGAAACTGCGGGATGCCTGGCAAGTCTGCCGTCCCGGTCCGGGGCACGGTGAAGGTATGCCTCTCCTCGGACCCCTCGCGATCGTGTACGTGGTCTGGGGCTCGACGTATCTGGCCCTGAAGGTCGCCGTCGAGCACCTGCCGCCACTGACCCTCAGCGCGGTGCGTTTTCTCGTCGCCGGGCTGCTGCTCTACGCCTGGTGTGCGTGGCGGCGCCGACGCCGGCCGGAGCAGGGCTGGCGCCGGCCCACCCGGGCGCAGTGGCGGGCCGGCCTGGTTCAGGGCCTGCTGCTGCCGGCCGCCGGCACCGGCGGGGCGACGTGGGCGGAGCAGGAGATCTCCTCCGGTACGGCGGCCCTGCTGCTCGCCACCATCCCGCTGTGGATGGTGCTGGGCACCCGGATCGTCGACCGGGAACGGATCAGCGCGCCGGTCGCGGTGGGCCTGGTCGCCGGGATCGCCGGCGTGGGCGTGCTGGTGAACCCGTTCTCCGGTACCGCGCCCGACCCGCTCGCCGCGGCCGTGGCCCTGGGCGGGGCGATGTGCTGGGGCCTCGGCTCGGTGTACGGCCGGCACACCGCACACCCGGAGCAGCCGCTGCTGGCCAGCGCCGTGGAGATGATCTGTGCCGGCGCCGCCCTGGCCGTGCTCGGTGGGCTGGGCGGCGAGTTCGCCCGGATCGACCTGTCCGCGGCCGTGACCGGCTCGCTGCTGGCGGTGGGCTACCTGATCGTGTTCGGCAGCCTGCTGGCCTACAGCGCGTACGAGTGGCTGCTGCGGCACGCTCCGGCCCGGGTCGCCGGCACCTACGCCCTCGTCAATCCGGTGGTGGCCGTGCTGCTCGGCTGGTGGCTGCTGGACGAGCCGCTGGGTGGTCGCACTGTCCTGGCCGGCCTGGTCATCGCCGGGGCGGTGGCATTGATCGTGCTGCCCGGGCGGCCCGCGGCCGGCGCCGGGCGTCCCGAATTGCGGAGGGATCGACGCGATCCTATATTCCGGCTACGGGAACGTGCGCCGACAGGAGAACATCGATGTTCATCCGATCGATCCGGGCGGCAGTGAGTGCCGCCCTCGTGGTCGCGATCGCGGCCGGCTGTGGCGGAGTGGGCAGCTCCGGCGAGGACTCCGGTAATGCTCAGGTGACCCTGACCATGATGGGGTTCGGCACCGGTGACGAGGTCGCGACGACCCGGTTCGACGCCGCCAACGCCGCGATCGCCCCCAGCAGCGCCAAGGCGTCCGAGGGCAGCTTCAGCGCCCAGCAGTTCCTGTCCGCGGTGGCGTCGGGCAGCCCGCCCGACCTGGTCTACCTGGAACGCCGGCTGCTCGGCACGTACGCGGTCAAGAAGGCGATCGTGCCGCTGACCGACTGCGTCGAGCGCGAGAAGATCGACCTGGGACAGTTCCGCCCGGCCGCGGTAGCCGAGGCCACCCTGGGCGGCACGCTGTACGGCCTGCCGGAGTTCTACAACAACCGGGTCCTCATGCTCAACGACACCGCCTTCGCCGAGGCCGGGCTCGACCCCGCGTCGTTCAGCACCGCCGACTGGCCGGCCCTGACCACCGCCACCCGCAAGCTCACCGCGCAGCGCGGGGGCAAGCTGTCCCGGATCGGCTTCGACCCCAAGATCCCCGAGTTCCTGCCGTTGTGGGCCCGGGCCAACGGCGGCTCGCTGGTCAGCGCGGACGGCAGGACCGCGCAGCTGACCGATCCGAAGGTGGTCGAGGCGCTCACCTTCACCGTCGCCCTGATCAACGCGCAGGGCGGCTGGGCGAAGTTCAAGTCCTTCCGGGACTCGTTCGACTTCTTCGGCGCGAAGAACCAGTTCGCCACCGACCAGCTCGGCGGGTTCCCGATGGAGGACTTCTACCTCAGCGTGCTGGGCGAGAGCTCCCCCGACGTGAAGCTGACCGTCGCGCCGTTCCGCGGGGTCGACGGGCAGCCGGTCGACTGGATCACCGGCAACGCCTGGGCCATCCCGGCCAAGAGCGCCCATCCCGCCCAGGCCTGCAAATGGATCAAGAAGATGACCGAGGCCGGCTCCTGGATCGCGGCCGCCAAGGCCCGGGCGGCGGCCCGCCAGGCCAAGGGCGCGCCGTTCACCGGCCTGTTCACCGGCAACGTCAAGGCCGACGAGGTGATCTTCAAGGACGTCGTGAAGCCGACCGGCCACGCCGGGTTCGACGCGGCCGTGCAGACCGTCCTGCAGACCCAGCAGGCCGGGTTCTCCGAGCCGGCCCTCGCGGCCGGTGAGGAGTTCAAGGCGGCCTGGCAGGACGCGGTCAACCGGGTCCTCGCCGGCAAGCAGCAGCCGGCCCAGGCGCTCGCCCAGGCTCAGCAACAGGCCCAGGCCGCCCTGGACAAAGCCAACAGCGGCTCCTGAGATGACCGCGCGCCGCCGCGAGATCTGGGCCGCGTACGGCTTCCTCTCGCCCTGGATCGTCGGCTTCCTGGTGTTCCTGGCCGGGCCGATGGTCGCCAGCCTGGTGCTGTCCTTCACCGACTACGACGTGCTGACCAGCACGGACCTCGTCGGCGGGGAGAACTACCGGATGCTGCTGGCCGATCCCAAGGTGCGCACCAGCCTGGCCAACACGATGTTCTACACCGTGCTGCACGTGCCGCTGACCATGGCGGTGGCCCTGGGACTGGCCATGCTGCTGGCCCGGGCCGGGCGCCGGTCGGCCGGGTTCTTCCGGACCATCTTCTACCTGCCCACTATCACCCCGAAGGTGGCCGTGGGCGTGCTGTTCCTGCTGCTCTTCAACGGTCAGGTCGGCCTGATCAACGAGGTGCTCGGGTGGGTCGGCATCACCGGGCCGGACTGGACCTCGGACGGGCCGTGGATCAAGCCCGGGCTCGTGCTGATGAGCGCCTGGAGCCTGGGCAGCACGGTGATCATCTATCTGGCCGCGTTGCAGAACGTTCCCCGGGACCTCTACGAGGCGGCCGAGATGGACGGCGCGTCACCGTGGGCCCGGTTCCGGGCGGTGACCGTGCCGATGATCAGCGGTGCCCTGTTCTTCACGCTGGTCATCAACACGATCAGCTCGCTGCAGACCTTCGACGAGGTCTACACCGCGTTCTTCGGCAGCGCCAACCAGCAGACCTACGGCAACGACGCGGCCCTGTTCTACGTCATCTACCTGTTCCAGCAGGCGTTCCAGTTCCTGCACATGGGGTACGCGTCGGCCCTGGCCTGGCTGCTGTTCCTGATCATCGTGCTGATCACGCTGGTCCAGGTCCGCCTCAGCCGGCGCTTCGTCTACTACGAGAGCGAGTGAGGCCATGACCGCGCTGCAGGAACCGCAGCTGCTCGCCCCCGTGGACCCCGGCGCGTCCCGCCCTTCCGGACGCCGGCAACGGCACCGCTGGGTGCTGTGGACAGCGCTCGCCGGCGCCGCCGTGATCTTCGTGTACCCGTTCGTCTGGCTGGTCAGCGCTTCACTCAAGCCGCGGCCGGAGGTCTTCGACAACGCACTGGTGCCGCAGCACTGGGCACCGGAGAACTACGCCACCATCTGGTCGGCCGCGCCGGTGTTCACCTGGCTGGTCAACAGCGTCGTGGTCGCGCTGGCCGCGGCCGCGGCGGTGACCGTGTCGAGCGCGATCGTCGCGTTCGGCTTCGCGTATTTCCGCTTCCCCGGCCGCAACGCGCTGTTCGCCTCGGTGATCGGCACGATGATGCTGCCCGGCGCGGTCACGATGATCCCGACGTACCTCATCTGGAACGAGCTGGGCCTGGCCGCCACGCAGGTGCCGCTGTGGGCGACCAACCTGTTCGGCAGCGCGTTCTACATCTTCCTGATCCGGCAGTTCTTCCTGGGCGTGCCCCGGGAGCTGTTCGAGGCGGCCCGGGTGGACGGCGCCGGCTACTGGCGGCTGTTCTGGCGGATCGCGGTGCCGCTGTGCAAGCCGGCGCTGATCGTGTCGTTCGTGTTCGAGCTGCGGGCGAGCTGGTCGGACCTGCTCAAGCCACTCATCTACCTGCGTGATCCGGCACTGTTCACGATGCCTCGCGGGATGAAGTCGATCCTCGACCAGTTCGGCCAGGCCGGCGAGGCGCGGT
This sequence comes from Actinoplanes sp. NPDC004185, assembly GCF_053603475.1. Classification (NCBI taxonomy): domain Bacteria; kingdom Bacillati; phylum Actinomycetota; class Actinomycetes; order Micromonosporales; family Micromonosporaceae; genus Actinoplanes; species Actinoplanes sp. NPDC004185. The sequence goes on from NZ_JBSGFR010000056.1 coordinate 4,356, forward strand.
GGGAGGTCGTGCTGGCCGGTGCGGTGCTCACCACCGTACCGATGATCATCGCTTTCTTCCTGTGCCAGCGCTATTTCGTCGAGGGCGTGGCCACTCAGGGCCGCAAGGGGTGAGCGAAGAGATGCGAGCAGTCGATGTCGCCGTCATCGGGGCCGGTCCCACCGGGCTGTTCGCCGCGTACTACGCGGGCTTCCGCGGCCTGACCGTGGCGGTGGTGGACACGCTGCCGGAACCCGGCGGGCAGATCACCGCCCTGTATCCGGAGAAGGACATCTTCGATGTCGCCGGCCTGCCGTCGATCAAGGGCCGCGACCTGGTCACCAACCTGGTCGCCCAGGCGGCGCCGTTCGCGCCGCACTACCTTCTCGGGGTACGCGCGGAGAAGCTCTCGTACCGCGACGGGCTGCCGGTGTTGCACCTGGCCGACGGCAGCGACCTGAGCTGTGGCGCGGTCATCGTGACCGGTGGCCTGGGCAGCTTCACTCCTCGCCCGCTGCCCGCCGCCCAGGGGTACGCCGGTGCCGGGATCGTCTACTTCGTGCCGCAGCCGGCCGAGCTCACCGGGCACGATGTGCTCATCGTCGGCGGTGGCGACTCGGCCTTCGACTGGGCGCTCGCCCTGCACACCGTGGCGCGTTCGGTGACGTTGGTGCACCGGCGCGACCGGTTCCGGGCCCACGCCGCCACGGTCGCCCGGGTCCAGGCGCTGCCCGTCACCATCCTGGTGAACGCCCAGGTCACCGCCCTGCACGGCCCGGAGACGGTGACGCACGCGGACGTGGCTGTGGACCGCGAGAGTGCGCGGCGCATCCCGGTCGACACCGTGGTCGCCGCGCTGGGCTTCACCGCGGATCTGGGCCCGCTCGCGGAGTGGGGAATGCAGCTGGACCGCCGGCGCGTCGTGGTGAGCAGCACGATGGCCACCAACCTGCCGCGGGTGTTCGCCGCGGGCGACATCGTGGACTATCCGGGCAAGATCCGGCTGATCGCCACCGGCTTCGGCGAGGCGGCCACCGCCGTGAACAACGCGGCCGTGGCCATCGATCCGGACGCCCACCTCTTCCCCGGTCACTCCTCGGAGGGCGGCTGACGCAGCACAACTTCTGGCAATCGCTTGCCAATGCCCGGGACGGACGCATGGGATGGTGGACGGACCGGACATCCCGTCGCTGGAAGGACACTCCATGATCGGTGCCGCCGCCGTCACCGACCGGCTCGCCGGGATCGGCCGGCTGGGCGTGGCGTTCTCCGGCGGCGTCGACTCCTCCGTCCTGCTCGCCCTGGCGGTCCGGGCGCTGGGCCGCGCCCGGGTCGTCCCGATCCTGGGCGTCTCCCCCAGCCTCGCCGCCGACGAACGCGCCGCCGCGCACCGGGTCGCCGACCACATCGGGGTCGCCGTCGTCGAGGTGCTGACCCACGAGGGCGACCGGGCGGCGTACCGGGCCAACGGGCCGGACCGCTGCTTCCACTGCAAGGACGAGCTGTTCACGGTGATCGCCGACGAGGTCGTGGCCGCGCACCGGCTGGACGCCGTCGCGTACGGCGAGAACGCCGACGACGCCCGCCGGCCGGACCGGCCGGGTGCCCGCGCCGCGGTCGAGCACCGGGTGCTGCGGCCGCTCGCGGACGCCGGGCTCGACAAGGCGGCGGTCCGCGGCATCGCCCGGGAGCTGGGGCTGCCGTGCGCGGACAAACCGGCCGCGCCCTGCCTCGCGTCCCGGATCCCCCACTTCAACGAGGTCGTGCCGCGCAAGCTGCGCCAGATCGACCAGGCCGAGGCGGCGCTGCGCCGGCTGGGCTTCGCCGACCTGCGGGTACGCCATCACGGCGACATCGCCCGCGTCGAGCTACCCCCCGAGGACCTGCCGCGCGCCGTCACCGATCCGCTGCGCACGGCGATCCGCGACGCCGTCGTGGCGGCCGGGTTCCGCTTCGTCACCGTCGACCTGACCGGCGTGCAGTCCGGCGCCTTCACCCTGCCGCTGGTCCGGGCCGGCGATGTCTGACGAGCTGTCCGCCTTTGCGCGGCTGGATCTCGAGCGCACCGCCCGCCGCGGCTATCCGGAAGCGGTCTACTGCGAGGGCAAGACGCCGGAGCAGGTCGCCGGCATCGCGGCCGCCGTGCGCGCCCGTCCCGACGTGGTCACCCTGTTCACCCGGGCCGGCCCGGAACACGCCAAGGCGGTCCTGCACGAGCTGCCCGACGCCCTGCACGACACCGAGGCGGCTCTGCTCGCCTGGCCGCCCGGGCCGCCGGAGAGCACCGGCGGGCTGATAGCCGTGGTCGCGGCCGGCACCTCCGACCTGCGGGTGGCCCGGGAGGCGATGCAGACCGCGCGCTACCTGGGTCGGCGTACCGAGCTGGTGGTCGACGTGGGGGTGGCCGGCCTGCACCGTGTGCTCGGCCAACTCGACCTGCTGCGCCGGGCCCGGGTCGTCGTGGTGGTCGCCGGGATGGACGGTGCCCTGCCCAGCGTGGTGGCCGGCCTGGTCGCCGCCCCGGTGGTCGCCGTGCCGACCTCCGTGGGCTACGGCGCCGCCTTCGGCGGGCTCGCCCCGCTGCTCACCATGCTCAACTCCTGCGCGCCCGGCGTCGCGGTGGTCAACATCGACAACGGGTACGGCGCCGGCCATCTCGCCGCCCAGATCGCTGCCCCGGCGGACGACGCGTGAGCCGCGGCCGGCACGCGTGGATCGACGCGTCGGCGGGCGTGGCCGGCGACATGCTGCTCGGCGCCCTCGTCGACGCGGGAGCCGGACTCGCCTCCGTCCAGCGGGCGATCGACGCGGTGCTCCCCGGCTCGATCCAGCTCACGGCGACGACGGTGACCCGGGCCGGGCTGCGGGCGCTCAAGGTCGACGCGCAGCCACTGGTGGCCGACCCACCACACCGCACCTGGCCCGGCATCCGCGAGCTGCTCACCCGGGCCGACCTGCCCGGCCGGGTCCGCGACCGGGCGGGTGACGTGTTCGCCCGCCTCGCGGAAGCGGAGGCGCGGGTGCACGGCATCCCGGTCGACGACGTGCACTTCCACGAGGTCGGCGCGCTGGACTCCATCGCGGACGTGGTCGGTGTCTGTGCCGCCCTGGCGGAGCTCGACATCACCACCGTGTCCGCGGGTGAGGTCGCGGTGGGATCCGGGCGGGTCCGGTCCGGACACGGCGACCTGCCGGTCCCCGTCCCGGCCGTGGCGCAGCTGGCCCGCGGCTGGCGGATCCGCGCCGGTGGCCCCGGCGAGCTGGCCACCCCGACCGGGATGGCGACGATCCGCGCCCTGGCCTCGTCCTGCGAGGACCTGCCGGCCATGACGGTCGAGGAGGTCGGGTCCGGGGCCGGCGGCCGGGACACCCCGGGGCGGGCGAACGTGGTCCGGGTCCTGGTCGGCGTGCTGACGTCCGCGGAGCCCGCCGAGGCGATGATCATGCTGGAGACCAACGTCGACGATCTCGACCCCCGGCTGTGGCCGGGAGTGCTGGCCGGGCTGCTGGCCGACGGGGCGGCCGACGCGTGGCTCGTACCCATCGTCATGAAGAAGGGCCGTCCCGCGCACACGCTGAGCGTGCTGTGCCGGCCGCAACGCGCCGATGAGCTGCGTGAACGGATGCTCCGCGACACGAGCACGCTGGGTGTCCGCGAACAGCTGCTGCACCGCCGTGCCGTCCCGCGGACCTTCGTGGACATCGAGCTGGACGGCGGCCCGATCGCCGTGAAGGTGGCCCACCGGGACGGCGTCATCACCCAGGTCATGCCCGAGTTCGACGACGTCGCCGCGGCGGCCCGCCGGCTCGGGCGTCCCGAGCGGCTGGTGCTGCAGCAGGCCATCGCCGCGGCCGCCGCGGCCGGGCTGGTCGTGGGGGCCGCATACCACGACAGCGGTGAATATCGGGCCGGCGTCTTTTGACCGGACCCGGCCTACGATGAGCGGCATGGGGCGACGCCCGACGATCTACGACGTCGCGCGGGAAGCCGGCGTGGCCGCCTCCACCGTGTCCCGGGCCTACTCGCGGCCGGGCCGGGTACACGCCGAGACCGCGCAGAAGATCTTCCGGGCGGCGGAACGCCTGGGCTACCGGTCCGGACCGCTCAACGGCCAGCAGCCCGGGCGCCGGCCCACGCACCGTTCGATCGGGCTGGTCATCGCCGACGTCACCAACCCGTTCTACGGCGAGATCATCAAAGGCGGGTACGAAGCCGCCCGCGAGGCCGGCTACCAGCTGGTCCTGCTGCACACCAACGAGTCGCCGGAGGTCGAGCGGCAGACCATCGAGCGTGAGATGGAGCAGGTCGACGGCATCGTCATCGCCAGTTCCCGGATGAGCGACTCGGCGCTGCGGATGATGGCCAAGCAGAAGCCGGTGGTGCTGCTCAACCGGATCATCCCCGAGGCCAGCTGCGTGGTGAACGACAACGAGCGCGGAATCCGGCAGGCGGCCGAACACCTCTGCGCGCTGGGCCACGACACCGTGCTGTACGTGGCCGGCCCGGAGATCAGCTGGGCGGACGGGGTGCGCTGGCGGGCGCTGCGGGAGGCGGCGGCTCACCTGCCGCTCGACGTACGGCGCATCGGCCCCAACGAGCCGACCGTGCTGGCCGGGCTGAGCGCGGCGCGGCGGGTGGCCGAGCTGGGCGCGACGGCGGTGCTCGCGTACAACGACATGCTGGCCATCGGGATCATGAACGGGCTGCACAAGCTGGGGGTCACCGTCCCGCACGACGTCAGCGTGGTCGGCTTCGACAACATCGTCTACGACGAGCTGGTCAATCCGCAGCTGACCACGATCGCCTCGCCGCTGTACCGGATGGGCCTCACCGGGGTGCGCAACTGCATCGCGGTGTGGCACGGCACCCGGCCCAGCGGCACGCCCCTGGTGCTCCCGGTCCGCCTGGTCGTCCGCCAGTCGACGACTCAGCGCAGGCGGAAGAGCACCTCCCCGGCCCGCGGCACGACCAATGTGCCGGGGTCGGCGGTGAACTCGGCGACGTCGATCGTGGCCGGGTCGCGGTAGCCCAGGTTCAGCGCGCGGCAGGTCTCCTCGGGGATGCCGGTCGCCAGGGTCACGTCGACCCGGAGCCGCTCCTCACCGGTCGCCGGGTCGTACGTGCCGGCGCCGCGCAGGTGCGTGGAGTGCGCGAGCACCCCCCAGTGGATGTGCTGGAAGGCGTCCCACTGCCGCACGAAGTAGTCGCGGCAGTGGTAGCCGATCTCGTGGATCTCCGGGTGGCTGGTGGCGATCTCGCGGATGTGCGGGGCGTACAGGATGACCTCGCCGCCGTCGGCCACCACCGGCTCGACCTTGTAGAAGCCCTTGGCGCCGGTCCAGATCTCGCCGTACATGGCCGGGACCAGCGACAGCACCCGGCGGACCGGCGCGTCGAGGTAGGTCACGTGGGTCGCGGCGCTGATCTCGGCGGCGCTCTCCCAGGACGAGATGCAGTCGCCGAAGGACACCGAGTGCAGCGCGCTGCTGCGGTCGCTGTCCGCCGGGACGCCGTCGTCCTCCTCCGGCGTCTCGGCGGTCACCACGCACAGCGCGTACGTGCGCGCGGGGATCAGCGCGGCGCCGTCGTTGATCAGCGCCCGCACCGGCGTGACCTCGGTCGTCCCGATGATCTCGGCCGAGGTGATCAGCGCGCCGAGCCAGTGCGACACGTCGATGATCCTCTGGCCGGCCACGCCGGGGAAGAAGTACTTGTTGCCGCCGGACATGCCCACCACCTCGTGCGGCAGCACCGGCCCGACCACCAGGGCGATGTCGTGATCGACCACCGCCCGGTTGAGCAGCACCTCCACGTCGCCGCTCATCCGGCCCTCGGAGAGCTCCTCGATCCGGGCGGACGGGATGGTGCCCAGGTCGGCGAAGGTCTCCGGCTTCCACCACTCGTGGTTGAGCACGGTCGTGCCGGGATAGACCTCGGCCAGGTCCCGCCCGCGGTAGCCGAGGTGCTCGGCCAGCGCGTCGTCGCTCATCGCCCCGTGCGTGCCCAGCGCGATCAGCACGGTGAGCCGGGAGGCGCGCCCGTGCAGGGCCCGGTGCACCGCGCTGACCAGCAGCGGCAGCGGGCAGTTGCGGGTCGCGTCGGGCACCAGCACGCAGACGCTGAGCCCGTCGGCGTCGATGCCGGCCAGCTGTTCGGCGATGAAGTCGGTGACCTCGCGAGCGCCGAGGACGCGGTCCGCGCCACCGACCCGGGCGGCGCGCTGCCCGGTACGGGTCGTCAGGGAAGTCATGTCCCTCATCCTCCGCCCTGCACCGGCAGATTGCGCCGGGCCCACTCGAACGAGATGCGGTGCGACTCGGCCCGGGACTCCATGCTGGGCTCGTCCACCTCGATCATGAAGTCGCCGTCGTAGTCCGCCGGCACGGCGGCGAGCACCGCCGCGAAGTCCACGACGCCCAGACCGGGCTCGGCCCACAGCCGCCTGGTGGCCTGCACCTCGTGGTAACTCATCCCCGCGCGGCGCTGCGGGCTCAGCAGGTCCGGGAAGCAGTCCTTGAGATGGATGCCGCCCAGCCGGTCGGCGTAGCGCCGGATGAACGGCGCCGGGTCGATGCCGGCCCAGCGCAGGTGACCGGTGTCGGGTCCGAAGCCGATCACGGCGGGGCCGAGGTCGTCGAGCAGGCGCACGATCTCGTCCTCGGTCTCGAAGACGCCGCCGACGTGCGAGTGGTGCAGCGGGCGCAGCCCTTCGGCCTGCAACACCCGGCAGACCGTGCCGCAGCTGTCGATCGCGCGGGCGAGCCGGCCCGCGTCGAAATCGGCACCGACGGCCGGTTCGGCCATCCGGGCGGGCACGGCCATCGACGAGATCATCGTACGGTCGAGGCCGAGCGCCACCTGGGCCGCCGCGAACCGCTTGGCCCGCTCGACCTCCGCGGTCAGATCGACCGTCTCGTCGAACGGCGAGCTGAAGAGGCTCAGCGCCGGGGCCAAGCCGTAACCGGCGATCCAGTCCCGGTACTCCGCCGCGGTCATGTCGTCGGGCACGTCGGCCTTGACCGCGGTGAAGCCGATCTCCTGGAAGTCCCGGAACGCCTCGGCGAACACCTCCCGGGTCTTGCCGGCCCGGCTCCAGTACGGGATGGGATTGGCGGCGATGCGTGGGGTGCTCATGACAGGCGCACCGGCCGTCCGGTCCGCGCGGACTCGTACGCGCCGGTGATGACGCCGATCGACTGCCGGTTGGTCTCCAGGTCCACCCGCAGCTGCTCGGTCCCGTCGAGCGCGCCGAGGAAGTTCAGGTACTGCAGGCGGTGGGCGTCGGACAGGCTGCCGGGGTTGCTGCCCGCGGTGGGGACCGAGGTGCTCTGCGTCGTACCCATCAGCTTCTCCTCGGGCTCGCGGCCCGCCGCGGTGGCGTGGAAGAACGCGAGCTGGTCGTTGTCGATGACCGCCGAGCCGCGGTCGCCGTGCACCTGCAGCCGGGCGCTGAGCCCCGGATAGGCGGCGGTGGTGGCGTGCAGCACGCCCAGGGCACCGCTCTCGAAACGCACGACGCCGGCCGCGACATCCTCGACCTCGATCCGCTCGTGGGCCAGCGTGCCGGCGTACGCGAACACCTCGACCGGCCGGCCCAGCGCCGCGACCAGCAGGTCCACCGTGTGCACGCCCTGGTTCATCAGGGCGCCGCCGCCGTCGAGCTCCCACGTGCCCCGCCAGTCGCCGGAGTCGTAGTAGCTCTGCCCGCGCCACCAGTCGATCGAGGCGATGCCCGAGGTCAGCCGGCCGAACTCGCCCCGGCCGATGGCGGCCAGGGTGGTCTCGGTGGCCGGGTCGAAGCGGTGCTGCGAGATCACCGTGACCAGCGTGCCGGCCTTGTCCCGGGCCTCGATGATCTCGTCCGTACGGGCCACCGTGAGCTCGGCCGGCTTCTCGACGATGACGTGCTTGCCGGCCCGCAGCGCCTCGACGGCCACCTCGCCGTGCAACCCGGTGGGCGTGCACACCACGACCACGTCGATCTCCTCGGCGGACAGTGCGGCGGTCAGCGACGGGTACGGCCGGCCACCCCGCTCGGAGGCGAGCTGCTCGGCCCGTACGGTGTCGACGTCGGCCACCGCGACCAGCTCGACCCGGTCCGCCAGCTGGCCGACCACCAGCCCGTGGTGGCGTCCGATGACCCCGGCGCCCACCAGGGCGATCCTGCGCAGGTTGCTCATGTGTACTCGATTCCCTGGGTCGTGAGCAGGTCGGTGAACGCCTGCCAGGCGGTGCGGAACAGTTCCTCGCCGGAGAACCCGCCGGTGGCCGTGGCCGCGCTCAGGTGTGGTTCGAGCGAGAAGAACCCGTCGAAGCCGTCGTGGTGCAGCGCGCGGATGGTCCGGTCGACCTCGCCGTCGCCCTTGCCGGCCGGGACCACGGTGCCGTCCCCGGCGAGCGCGTCCTTGATCTGGACGTACTCCACGTGCGGGCGCAGCACCGCGTACCCGTCGGTGTAGGGCCGGACCCCGACCTGGACGAAGTTGGCCGGGTCCCAGGCCAGCCGCAGGTGCGGCGAGCCGACGGAACGGACCACGTCCAGGCACCGGGCCGGCACATCGCCGTAGATCTCCTTCTCGTTCTCGTGCAGCAGGATCAGGTCGGCGTCCTCGGCGACCCGGGCCAGCGCGCGCATCCGGTCGATCACCTCGTCGCGGTGGGCGGCCGGGTCGGCCCCCGGCCGCAGGAAGAACGAGAAGATCCGCACGTACGGGGCGTCGAAGAAGCGCGCGACGTCGGCGGCGTGCCGCATCCGGTCCAGGTGCGGGGTGAAGTCCTCGTCGATGAAGATCTTGCCGATCGGCGAGCCGATGCTGGACACCCGCAGGTCGTGGCCGGCCAGCGTGCGCTTCAGGACGCCGAGCTGGGCCGGATCCAGGTCGAGGATGTTGACCTGCCACGCGCTGCGGATCTCGGCGAACCTCAGGCCCAGGCCGGCCGCCACCCGGCACTGCTCGGTGAAGTCGGGGGAGATCTCGTCGATGAATCCGGAAAGAGTCCACACGGGCGCGTCTTCCTCTCCTGCGTCAGTCGTGCTGTCGGTAGATCTCGTGGACCAGACGCAGCGATCTGGCCCCCTCCCGCGGTCCGATCCAGAACGGTTCCGGGTCGGCCCTCGTGCGGTAGAAGTCGGCGATGAGCAACTCGTGCGAGGCTCCCCAGTAGGCCCGGCCGGCGGCCCCGGCCGGGCGTTCCGCGACCGTCTCGGTACGCCCGTCCGTGAACCGCACTGTCAGGTCGCCCCGGATCGTCAGCACGGCACCCTCGGTGACGATCTCGACGGTCACCGGCGCGTCCGTGACGTGGGCGACGGTCGCGAAGAAGACGCTCCGGGCGCCGCCGGCGTGGTCGAGCACGGCGTGGGCGGTGTCCTCCACGTCGACGACACCGTCCAGCGCGTACCGACCGGCGTGGCCGCGGACCCGCACCACGTCGCCGAGCAGCCACTCCAGCAGGTCGAGCGTGTGGATCGCCTGGTTGATCAGGACCCCGCCGCCGCTGTCACGGACCCGCCCGCGCCACGGCCGGGCCGCGTAGTACGCCGCGTCGCGGTGCCACAGCACAGTGGCCGAGCCGCCGAGGACCGCGCCGAGCTGCCCGGAGGTGAGCAGCTCGCGGGCCGCCCGGGTGGCCGCGTTGTACCTGTTCTGCAGGCAGATCCCGGCTCGCAGGTCCGGGCGGGCCTCGGCCGCCTTGATGAGCCGGTCCGCCTCGGCCACCGTGTGCGCGACCGGCTTCTCCACCAGGACGCCGGCGCCCGTGTCGAGGCAGTCGATCGCCACCTGGACGTGCTGGTGGTGCGGGGTGCACACGTGCACGACCTCGGGACGGGTGGCGGTGAGCAGCTGCCGGTGGTCGGTGAACGCCGGGACGCCGTACCGCTGGGCCGCGGCCCCGGCCCGGCCCGCGTCGGTGTCGCACACGCCGACCAGCTCGACCCCCGCCAGGGCCTCGATCGCCTGCAGGTGCACGACCGAGACATCCCCGCATCCGATGACCGCGGCCGTGCTCATCGGGGTCACTTGACCCCGCCGGCGGTCAGCCCGCCGACCAGATAGCGCTGGAACATCAGGTACAGCAGCACGACCGGGGCGGCGCAGACCAGTGCCGCCGCCATCATCTGCGAGTACACCGGCAGCGCGCCGCCCTCCTGGGTGGTCCCGAAGATCTGCAGCGCGACCGCGGCGGTCTGCGTCTCGGGCCGGGTGAGCACCGACGCGAACAGCACGTCGTTCCAGCCCAGCAGGAAGGCGAAGATCCCGGACACCACGATGCCCGGCAGGCTCAGCGGGACGATGATCCGGGACAGGATGGTCAGCGTGGACGCGCCGTCGACCCGGCCCGCCTCCTCCAGTTCGCGCGGCAGGCCCCGCAGGTAGGTGACCATCACCCAGGTGGAGAACGGCAGGGCGAAGGTGAGGTACGCGACGAACAGTCCCCACCGGGTGCCGATCACCGTGACGCCCAGGTAGGTGCCCGCCGAGGAGAACAGCACGAACACCGGCAGCAGCATCAGCGTGCCGGGGACGCTCTGCAGGCCCACGAGTCCGCGCAGGATGGTCACCCGGCCGACGAACGTGTAGCGGACCAGCACGTACGCGGTGATGGTGCCGAGCAGCGCCGACGCCACCGCCACCAGCCCGCACACCAGCAGGCTGTTGAGGATGCCGGTGGACAGCCCCGCCGTCGTCCAGATCTTCGTGTAGCTCTCGCCGGAGAACGAGCTGGGCCAGAACTCGCCCTCGGCCACCCCGACGTCGGTGTTGAGCGAGGCCAGCACGATGTAGAGGATCGGCACCAGGACCAGCACGCACAGCCCGACGGTGATGATCGCCAGCAGCGGCCCCGGCAGCAACCGGTGGGCCTCCCCGGCCGCGGTACGGCGGCGGGGTCCGCGCGGGGGCGCGATCGCGGAGGTGCTCATCTGCGGCCTCCCTCCTCGTGCACGTCCAGCCGGACGGCACGCAGATAGACGAACAGCGGGATGGCGATCAGCACCAGCGACACGACCGCCATGGCGGCGCTGAGCCCGAACCGCAGGCTCTGGAAGCTGGTGACGTAGACCAGCATCGGCATCACGTTGACGTCATCCGGAGCAGGTGCGCCGAACAAGACGTACGGCAACGTGAAGTTGTTGATGTGGTTGAGGGTGGCCAGCAGGCAGGCCAGCAGCACCGGGCCGCGCACGTAGGGCAGGATCACCCGGCGCAGCTTCGGCCACCAGTCGGCCCCGTCGATCGCCGACGCCTCGTGCACCTCGCTGTCCACGCTCTGCAGCCCGGCCAGCGCCATCAGGTAGATGAACGGCCAGGCGGCCCAGATCTCGACCAGGATCAGCGTCCAGTACGACCGCGGCCCGCTGAGCCACAGCCCGCCGTCGACCCCGATCCTGGTCAGCGTCGCGTTGACGATCCCGTCCGGCTGCAGCATCGTGCGCCACACCGAGGCCACCACGAACGACGGCAGCACGTACGGGATCAGGAACACCGCCCGCACCCAGCCCCGCCCCCGGTACGCGTTCTGGGTCACCACCGCGGCGGTCACCCCGAGCGGCACGGTGGCCACGGTCGCGATGACGGCGAACGACACGCTGATCCAGATCGAGTGCAGCAGGCCCGACCGGAACGCCTCGACGAAGTTGTCCAGCCCGATGAAGGGGGCCTCGAGCCAGCGCCGGAGCGTGTACTGGTCCAGGTCGATCAGGGAGATGTAGAAGGCCAGCAGCAGCGGGATCCCGATGACCAGCGTCATCAGCGTGCCGCCCGGGATCAGTAGCCACAGCGGCCGCCGGCGTTCGGTGACGCCGCGGCGCCGCGGCCCGGCCTTCGCCGGCGGTGGTTCCCGGCCGGCCGGGTCGCGGCCGGCGGTGGTGGCCGCCGGCCCGTCCCCGACCGTACGCGTGGTCGTGCGGTCGTCCGTCATGGCGCTCTACTTCGCCCGGTCCAGCGAGGACTGCGCGGTCTTCTGGGCCGCGGCCAGCCGGCTGTCGATCTGGGCGTCGCTGATCGAGCCGCTGGACAGGTCGGGGATCGACTGCACCACGGCGTTGGTGAGCGCGAGCTGGATGTCGGCCCAGGCCCCGGTGAACGGCGTGGCCACCGACTTCTTCTGCGCCTCGACCACCGCGCCGAGCCGCGGGTCCGACAGCAGCGTCTGGGCCGCCGCCGCGTTGGCCGGCAGCTGGCCCAGCTTCTGGTAGATGTCCAGCTGGGCGTCCTGGTCGGTGATGAGCTTGACGAACTGGAACGCCAGGTCCTGGTTCTTGGAGTAGTCGGCGACCAGCAGGTTGTCGCCGGAGAGGATGCTGGCGGCCTCGACGCCGTTGGCCGGCCGGGTGGTGGCGCCCGGCGGCACGGTCGGCAGCAGGGTGAAGGCCCACTTGCCCTTGACCGCCCCGGCGTCCAGCGCCTTGGCGGCCAGCGCGGAAGTGAGCGCGAAGTAGCCGGTCTTGCCCTTGGCGAACGCGGCGACGGCCTGCGAGTTGGTCCAGCCGACCGCGGCCGGGTCGACCACCTTGTCCTTGGTCAGCCAGCCGAAGTACGTCTGGTAGGCCTTGCGGACCGCGGGGTCCGCGATCCGGGCCGTCTTCCCGTCGACGAGCGGGTTGCCGGCCTGCACGGACATGCCCCAGATGAACTTCCACGGGTCGAAGTTGTCCTTGTAGGCCACGGCCAGGCCGTGCTGGTCGCCCTTGGTCAGCTGCTTGGCCTGCTGGGTGAGCTCGTCCCAGGTGGTCGCCGGCTTGGCGATGCCGGCGGCCTTGAGCAGCTCGGTGTTGTAGACCATCACGAACGGCCGGCCGACCCACGGGATGCCGATCTGGTGCTGCGCGTCCGGGCCGGAGATGCCCAGCGAGGACGGCACGAACTTGTCCTTGCCGCCGACCTTCTGCCACTCCTTGTCGCCCAGGGTCACGAACGCCTTGGTCGAGTAGGCGGTCGGGGTCAGCGTGGTGCCGATGGCGTAGACGTCCGGGCCGGTCCCGGACACCACCGACGTCTGGATCTTGGTGAGCTCGTCGTTCGCGCTGGCGAACGTCTCCCACTTGACGTCGGCGCCGGTCTGCGCCTTGAACTTGTCGCTGACCGCCTTCTGCCAGTCCTGCTGCTCCTGCGGGTACTGCGTGTTGGCGCCGATCAGCACGCTGAGCGTCTTGCCGCCGCCACTGCCCCCGCCGTCGTCATCGCCGCCGCAGGCGCCGAGCGCGACGGTGAGTGCCGTCGCACCGGCCAGCGCCACCACTGCGCGCAAAGTCCTCGAGCCCATCGTCGATCTCCCTTGGCCTTGGTCGCCGGTGCGATGTGATCCGCATGACGGCGGGAGTGTTACGAGATGGTTGCGTCGGCGCTCAGCGCCAGGCAATCAGTTGCACGTTGTTGCTTGGCCGGGCCGACAACTGATGGCAATTGCTTGTGGACCGGGCGGTACGCCGTGAGGCTCAGGCGATGGCCACCTTGACCGTGCACCCCGACCGCCTGCTGCCGGCCGACCCCGGCGTGCGCGACCTCGCCCGCCGGCTGTACGCCGCCGTCCGGGACCTGCCGATCGTCTCGCCGCACGGGCACGTCGACCCGCGCATCCTCGGAGAGGACACGCCGTTCGCGGACCCGACCAGCCTGTTCATCCAGCCTGACCATTACGTGACCCGGCTGCTGCACGCCGGTGGCATCCCGCTGTCCGACCTGGGCGTGGGCGAGGGGCCGATGGGTGAGAACCGGGCCCGGGCGGCCTGGCGGCTGCTGTGCGGCCACTGGCACCTGCTGCGCGGCACACCCGTGCGGTACTGGTTCGACAGTGAGCTGGTGGACATCTTCGGCGTGACCGAGCGGCCCTCCGCGGCCAACGCCGACGCGCTCTACGACCTGATCGCCGACCAGTTGCGGCAGCCCAGCCACCGGCCGCGGGCCCTGCTGCGCCGCTTCGGCATCGACTTCCTGGCCACCACCGACGACCCGGCGGACGACCTGGCCGTGCACGACGCGCTGCGGGCCGACCCGGACGTGGCCACCACCGTCGCCCCCACCTTCCGGCCCGACCGCTACCTGGAGGTCGGCCGCCCGGGATGGCCCGAGGCGGTCAAGGAACTGGGCGGCGAGTGCGGCCACTACGCCGGCTACGTCGCCGCGCTGGAGGAACGCCGCCGGTACTTCGTCGCGCACGGCGCCGTCTCGGCCGACCACGGTCACGCCGACGCGGGCACCGAACCGCTCGGCCACCGCGACGCCGAGCGCATCTACCGGAGGGCGCTCGACGGCACCGTCACCCCGCCGGAGGCCACCGCCTTCCGCCAGCACATGACCTTCGAGATGGCCCGCATGTCGTGCGAGGACGGTCTGGTCATGACCCTGCACCCGGGCGTGCACCGCAACCATCACCCGGCCACGTTCGAGCGGTACGGCCCGGACACCGGTCACGACATCCCGGTCGCCGTCGAGCTGACCCGCTCGTTGCGGCCGCTGCTCACCCGCTTCGGCACGTACCCGGGCTTCCACCTGGTCCTGTTCACCGTGGACCCGGACGTCTACAGCCGGGAGATCGCCCCGCTGGCCGGCTTCTACCCCGCCGTGTACGCGGGCGCGCCCTGGTGGTTCCTCGACAACCCCGCCGAGATCGGGCGCTTCCAGGCGGGGGTCACCGAGACCGCCGGGTTCAGCCGGCTGTCCGGCTTCATCGACGACACCCGGGCCTTCTGCTCCATCCCGGCCCGGCACGACATGTCCCGCCGCCTCGACGCGGGTTTCCTGGCCGGCCTGGTCGCCGCCCACCGGCTCGACGAGGACGAGGCCCACGACACGCTGACCGCGCTCGTCAGCGACCAGCCGCGCAAGGTGTTCAAGCTGTGAACCCGCCGGTGCGCATCGTCCACCTCGGGCTGGGCGGGTTCTTCCGGGCCCATCAGGCCTGGTACACCGGCGCCGCCGCGGACGCCGCGGAATGGGGCATCGCCGCGTTCACCGGGCGGTCCCCGGAGCTGGCGGACCGGCTCGCCGCGCAGGACGGCCGGTACACGCTGATCGTCCGCGGACCCGAGCACGACGAGTTGGCCGTACAGACCGCGGTGGTCGCCGCGCACCCGGGCACCGACGTCCCGGCCTGGTGCGGATACCTGTCCCGGCCCGAGGTGGCGGTGGTGACCCTGACCGTGACGGAGGCCGGATACCGCCGCGACCGTACCGGCGGGCTCGACCTGGACGACCCTGCCGTCCAGGCCGACCTCGACGCCCTGCGCAGCGGCGACGCTCCGGGCACCGTACCGGGGCGCCTGGTCGCCGGCCTGGCCGCGCGCCGGGCCGCGGGCACCGGCCCGCTCGCCGTGGTGTCCTGCGACAACCTGCCCGGCAACGGCGAGGCCACCGCCCGGGTCGTGCTCGACCTGGCCGCGGCGGCCGACCCCGCGCTGGCCCCGTGGATCCGCGACTCGGTCTCGTTCGTGACGACCATGGCCGACCGGATCACCCCGCGCACGACCCCCGACGACGTACGGGCCGTCCGGGAGCGGACCGGCTTCGCCGACGCCGTCCCGGTGGTCACCGAACCGTTCAGCGAATGGGTGCTCGGCGGTGACTTCCCGGGCGGGCGCCCGGCGTGGGACGCGCGCTTCGTCGCCGACGTCAAGCCGCACGAGAACCGCAAGCTGCTCCTGCTCAACGGCGGGCACTCACTGCTGGCGTACGCCGGGAGCGCCCGCGGCCACGACACCATCGCGGAAGCCATGGCCGACCCGGTCTGCCGGGACTGGCTGGCGCAGTGGTGGGACGAGGCGTCCCGGCACGTGCCGCTGCCCGCGGACGAGCTGACCGCGTACCGGGCGGCGCTGACCGCCCGGTTCACCAACCCGCGGATCCGGCACCTGCTGGCCCAGATCGCCGCGGACGGCTCGCAGAAGATCCCGATCCGGGTGCTGCCGGTGCTGCGGGCCGAACGCGCGGCGGGCCGGATGCCCACCGGCGCGGGGCGGGTCCTGGCCGCCTGGATCGCCCACCTGCGGGGTGCCGGTGCCCCGGTCGACGACGGCGGCGCCGGGCCGTACCGGGAGCGGGCCGGCTCGGTGCGGGACGTGGTCACGCTGCTCGCACCCGACCTGGCCGAGGACGACGACCTGATCAAGGCGATCGAGTCCCTGGTGCCCGGCCGGGGGACTCAGTCGCCGGGACCCAGGACGTAACCGAACTGCTTCATCGAGCCGGCCCGGTCGATCTCGTCGAGGTCGGCCGGGTCGAGGCTCGCCAACGGGGGCCGCGCGGCACGCTCACGCCATCTGGCGAGGGGGACGGAAAGGTACTCCATCTCGGCGTAGCCGTTCGAGGTGTGGAAGCCACCGTCCCGCTCGAACAGCAGGAGCAACGGTTCGAACGGGCCTTCCAGACCTTCGGGGATCTCGAAGCCGGGCGTGGCGCGCAACGCCGCCCAGTGCAGGATGAACGGCACCACCTGCTGGGCGTTCCAGCCACCCTTCGCCGCCTGCTGCACTGCTTCCTCGACCACCACCGGGTCCGCGCGGACGTCGGGGTCCAGGTAGACCGCGAGGTCGAAGAAGGGCACCGGCTCGTTCCACCCGTACGCGTCCAGCCACCGGGCGACACGCCGGAAGTACTCCAGCATCAGCTTCGCCTTCGACCAGGTGCGGTAGCCGTGGCGCTGCCAGTCAACAGCGCCGAGGCGGGCGGCGGTGGCGCGTACCGATTCTTCAGGTGTCATCGGTGACCGAGACGCTGCAGATGCTCGCGCAGGGCGGCGGCCACGTCGGCCGCCGCCTCGATCTGCGCCGGCGTGAGCGCGTCCACGAACAGCTCCCGGACCGCCCTCAGGTGCGGCGCCGTGGCCTCCCCGAAGGCCGTCCGCCCCGCCGCCGCCAGGATGATCTCCGCGCCGCGACTGTCGGCCGCTGCCTTCTCCCGCCGGATCAGCTGCCGGCGTTCCATCCGGCCGAGGTGGTGCGACAGCCGGCTGCGCTCCCAGCCGACCTGCTCGGCCAGCTCGGACGACCGCAGCCGGCCGTGTTCGGCCTCGCTCAACGCCAGCAGTACGGCGTAGTCGCCCGGGGACAGCCCGGTGTCGTTCTGCAGCCGCCCGGCCAGCACCGTCCGCAGCGTCTCGGTGGTCTCGATGAAGTCCCGCCACGCGCGCAGCTCGGCGCGGGTGGGCAGCTGACGGGTCCGCGGCATAATCCGGCGTCCTCCTGTGTTTGACGTGTCAATCATACTGACTGACGTGTCAATTACTGGAGGACAGCACCATGAGTGAGCTCGTGCTCGGTCTCGACACCTTCGGCGACGTGCCGGTGGACGACGCCGGCGTGCCCGTCTCCCACGCCGTCGCGATCCGGCAGGTCGTCGACGAGGCCGTGCTGGCCGACCAGCTCGGCGTCGACGTCATCGCGCTCGGCGAGCACCACCGCCCCGAGTACTCGATCTCCACCCCGGAGACCGTGCTGGCCGGGATCGCCGCGCGCACCTCGCGGATCAAGCTGGCCTCGGGCGTCACCGTGCTCAGCTCCGACGACCCGGTCCGGGTGTTCCAGCGTTTCGCGACGGTGGACGCCATCTCGCAGGGCCGGGCCCAGGCCATCCTGGGCCGCGGGTCCTTCACCGAGTCGTTCCCGCTGTTCGGCTACGACCTCGGCGACTACGACGTGCTGTTCGAGGAGAAGCTCGAGCTCTTCGTCAAGCTGCTCGACGAGGAGCCGGTGACCTGGAGCGGCACCACCCGGGCGGCGCTGGAGAACGCCGACGTGTTCCCGAAGACCGAGTCCGGCCGCCTCGACACGTGGGTCGGCGTCGGTGGCTCCCCGCAGTCGGTGGTCCGGACGGCGCGGCACGGCCTGCCGCTCATGCTGGCCATCATCGGCGGCGACCCGGCCCGTTTCGCGCCCTACCTCGACCTCTACCGCCGGGCCACCGAGCAGCTGGGCACGGTCGCGCACCCGGTCGGGATGCACTCCCCCGGGTTCGTGGCGGACACCGACGAGCAGGCCAAGGAGCTGTTCTACCCGGCGTACAAGGTCATCCGGGACCGGATCGGCGCCCTGCGCGGCTGGCCGCCGCTGCGCCGCGCGGAGTTCGACGACGAGGTCGCGCACGGCTCGCTGTACATCGGCTCGCCGGAGACCGTGGCCCGCAAGATCGCCGGCGCGGTCCGGACGCTCGGCGTGGGCCGCTTCGACCTGATCTACACCGCGGGCGCCCAGCCGATCAGCGCCCGCACCCGGGCCGTCGAGCTGTTCGGCGCGAAGGTGGCTCCCATGGTCCGCGAGATTCTGGAGGGTTGAGCCGTGACCACCATCGGCATTCTCGGCGCCGGCAAGGTCGGCACCGTGCTGGCCCGGCTGGCCCTGGCCGCCGGCTACCGGGTGCTCATCGCCGGTTCGGGCGACCCGGCCAGGATCGCGCTGATCACCGAGATCCTGACGCCGGGGGCGGTCGCCGTGACCGCGGCCGAGGCGGCGGCGGGCGCCGACATCGTCGTGCTGGCGCTCCCGCTCGGCAAGCACCGCGGGGTGCCTGTGCAGGCGCTGCGCGGCAAGCTGGTCGTCGACGCGATGAACTACTGGTGGGAGGTCGACGGGATCCGCGACGACCTCACCGACCCGCGGACCTCCTCCAGCGAGATCGTGCGGGACTTCCTGCCGGGCTCGCGGGTCGTGAAGGCCTTCAACCACATGGGCTATCACGACCTGGAGGGCGGCGCCCGGCCGGCGGGCGCGGCCGGACGCAAGGCCATCGCGATCGCCGGGGACGACCCGGCCGACGTCGCCGCGGTCGCGGCCCTGGTCGACGCGCTCGGTTTCGACCCGGTCGTGGCCGGGCCGCTGGCCGAGGGAGTACGGATGGAGCCCGGCACCGAGCTGTTCGGGGCGAACACCGACGCCGCCGAGGTACGGGCGATGCTCCACCGCTTCCCCGCCTCGGACCGGGGCCGGCTGGTGGCCGCGGCCCGGCGGGTGAGCGCCCCGGCGGCTGACTGATCCCGCTCACCGCAGCAGCTGCTGGCCGCCGTCGACGTCGTAGGTGGCGCCCGTGAGTGCCGTGTTGGTCATCAGGTGCAGCGCCAGCGCCGCCACGTCGGCCGGGCCGACGACCCGTCCGATGGGCAGCGTCGTGCGCAGCTCCGCCCGGCGCGCTTCGAGCTGGTCGCCGAGCAGCCGGGCGGACAGCGGGGTGTCGACGAAGCCCGGGGCGATCGTGTTGACCCGTACCGGGGCGATCTCCAGGGCGGCGTTGGCCGTGATGGCCGGCAGGGCGGCGGTGCCGATGGCGGCGAGCACGAGGCCGTGCCCGGGGCGCCGGGCGCCCGTACCGCTGAGGAACGTCAGTGATCCGCCGGGGCGGACCCGGGTGGCGCACTCGCGGACGATCCGCAACGCTCCCACCAGGTGCTCGTCGAGCGAGGCGCGGGCCTGCTCGAAGTCCATCCCGGCGATCGGCGCGTAGGTCGGCCCGCCGCCGGAGACCAGCACGTGGTCGACCGGCGCGGGCAGCTCGGTGAAGAAGCGGTGCAGCGCGGCCGGGTCACCCAGGTCGAGCTGGACCGTCGAGGCGCCGAGCTCGTCGCGGACGGCGTCGAGCCGTCCCTGGTCACGACCGGTGACGATGACCTTGGCGTCGGCCGCGTGGGCCTGGCGGGCCGTCTCCAGCCCGATGCCGGAGGTGCCGCCGATGACGACGACGGTGCTTCCCGAGAGACTGTGCATGGTGTCCTCCTCAGACGGCCGCGGCCGGTTCGGGCGCGGCACAGGTGTGTAGCCGGGGGTTGGGCACGGCGTGCTGTCCGGTGCTGCGGCGGCTGGGCACGAGCAGGGCCGTGAGCGCGGCGGCGGCCACGGTGAGGCCGGCCATGACGAGCATCGCGGACTGGTAGTTCGCGGCCAGCGGCTGAGCGAGACCGGGCGCGCCTCCGGCCCCGAGCAGGGCCGGGACGAGGGCGACCAGGACGACCCCGCCGACCCGGGACGCGGCGTCGTTGATCGCCGACGCCTCGCCGAGGTCGCTGTCGTCGACGGCGGCGAGCACGCCGGCGGTGAGCGGAGCGACGGCCAGTCCGATCCCGAGGCCCCAGAGGATCGCGCCGGGCAGGACCGCCTGGGCGTACGAGTCGCCGGGGCGGGCCGCCGACAGCCAGCCGAATCCGGCAGCCACGATGAGGATGCCGGCGGCCATGGGCCAGCGGGTGCCGACCCGGGCGACGAGCCCGCCGACCAGCGGGGAGACGACAAGGAAGACGGCCGACTCGGGGATCAGCGCCGCCCCGGCCGCGGTGGCGCTGTAGCCGAGCTGGAGCTCCAGCTGGAGGATGACCAGGTAGCTGGCGGCGGCCAGCGCGCCGTAGAACAGCAGGGTGGCCGCGTTGATCGCGCTGAACGGCCGGGACCGGAACAGCTCCGTCCGCAGCATCGGGCGGTGCCGGCGCTGCTCGACCGGGACCAGGGCGACCAGACATGCCAGCCCGAGCAGGCCGGACGCCAGCACCGGTCCGGTGGTCCACCCTGACTCCGGCGCCGCGGTGAGGGCGTAGATGACCCCGCCCAGGCCGATCACGGCGAGCAGGGCGCCGACGGCGTCGACCGAGAGCGGCCGCCGCAGGCTCGCAGTCGGCGGGACCCGGCGCAGCACCCAGAGCGCGGCGCCGATGAGCGGCAGGTTGAGCAGGAAGACGTAGCGCCACGAGGTGTGATCGACGAGCCAGCCGCCGCCGTACGGGCCGAGGGTGGTGCCGAGGGTGGAGATGCCGGCCCAGATGCCGATCCCCCGCGCCCGGTCCGGTCCCCGCAACGTGCCGTTGAGCAGCGCGAGGCTGCTCGGCACGACGAAGGCCCCGCCCACGCCCTGCACCAGCCGGGCCAGGATCAGGGTCAGCGGCGTCGGGGCGACGGCGCAGCAGAGCGAGGCGACCAGCATCACCAGCAGCCCGGTGATCAGGATCCGCCGCGGCCCGAAGTGATCGGCGAGCGCCCCGGCGAGCAGCAGCAACGCCGCGACCGTGATCAGATAACCGGTCAGGACCCACTGCAGCTCGCTCACGCTCGCGTGCAGATCCTGCCCGATCGCCGGGACCGCGACGTTGATCATGTACGCGTCGAGGAAGCCGACCATCGAGGCCAGCACCGTGGCCGCGATGAGCGCTGTGCCACGCGCCCCGCGCAGCGGGATGAGCCCGGCACCGGATTCTGCCGCCGTACCCGGATCGGCGCTCACGGCAGCGTCACCGCGCCCGCCGGATCGGTCGCGGCCCGGCCCGGGTCGTTCGGATGGGGGCTCAGCGGGGTCACGTCGTCGACCCGCCAGGCCCGCAGCGGCATCGTGGCCAGCGTCGCCTCGAGCTCTTCCGGCCCGCCGGCGGCGAACAGCCCGATCGTCCGCCACTCCCCCGGCGCCAGCGGCGGCCGCCACAGGCGCAGCACGCGTCCCTGGTCGGCCAGGACGCGGGTGTTCGCGGCCTCGCGCGAGCGCATGTCGGCCACCTCCGCCGGCGTGGTCCCGTCCGGCACCGTTGTGGTCATGGTGACCAGGAACTCCATGTCCGACCTCCTCAGACGACATCTGCTGCGGGGTCCACGATCCGGCCACCGGGGCCCGCTTCGCGCCCGTGGCACTCCCTGGTCCCGGGCCGACCAGTGACATACACGGGCGCGACCCCGGCGCCGCGACGGCGACGCTGAGCGCGTCGGAATTCCGTCCGAGCGTTGGAGGCGCAAGTCATGGACATGAAGCTCGAAGTGGTCGTGGTACCGGTGTCGGACGTCGACCGGGCCAAGACCTTCTACACGGCACTGGGCTGGCGACTGGACGCCGACTTCGCCACCGGCGAGGACTTCCGGGTGGTGCAGGTGACCCCGCCCGGCTCGCCGGCCTCGGTCATCTTCGGCACCTCGGTGACGGCACAGGCCCCCGGCTCGGCCCAGGGCCTGCACCTGATCGTCACCGACATCGACGCGGCGCACGACGAGCTGAAGCGGCTCGGCGCCGAGCCGAGCGAGGTGTTCCACGACGCCGGCGGCATCTTCCACCACGCGGGCACCGACGCCCGGGTGCCGGGTCCGGATCCGGCCCGCCACAGCTACGGCTCGTTCCTGTCGTTCAGCGATCCGGACGGCAACGGCTGGGTCCTGCAGGAGGTCACCACCCGCCTCCCGGGACGGGTGGACCCGGCCGCCACCACGTTCGCCTCGACCACGGATCTCGCCGACGCGCTGCGCCGGGCCGCGGCCGCGCACGGCGAGCACGAGGCGCGTATCGGCGCGGCGGACCCCGACTGGCCGGCCTGGTACGCGGACTACCTGGTACGCGAGCAGGCGGGCACCGACCTGCCGGCCTGACGTGCCCTACACTTGAACCGGAACGCTCTTCCAGTTGAGTCCGGTACGGGGTGAGGTGTCGTGGGCGCGAACGTGGTTGACCCCGTGCCCACGCACGGTGGCCGGCGGGTGCGGGTGGACGCCCAGCGCAACATCGACGCGTTGCTCGACGCGGCCAAGGTCGTCTTCAGCACCTCGGGGGTGGACGCACCCGTCCGCGAGATCGCCGCCCGGGCCGGGGTCGGGGTCGGCACGTTCTACCGGCACTTCCCGCTGCGCTCCGACCTGGTCACGGCCGTGTTCCGCCGCGAAGTGGACGCCTGCGCCGAGGCGGCCCCGGCCCTGGCGGCGGAGCACGAGCCCGGCGAGGCCCTCAGCCGCTGGATCTTCCGGTTCACCGACTTCATCGCCACCAAGCGGGGCCTGGCCGCGGCTCTGCACTCGGGCGATCCCGCCTTCAACGTCCTGCCGGACTACTTCCTGCAGCGACTCGGCCCGGCGCTGGGCGGGCTGCTCGACGCCGCCACCGCCGCGGGCGCGGTGCGCGCCGAGGTCAGCGCCCAGGAGCTGCTCTATGCCGTGAGCACCCTGTGCATGTCCGGCGAGGAAGGCGACCACGGCCGGCGCATGGTCGCCCTACTGATCGACGGCCTCAAGTACGGCGCGACAAAACCCTCCTGACCTGCCCTGACAGTCGGCACCCACCGGTGGCCTCCCCCACACCGCTTGCTAAACGGAACACGCCTCCATATCGTTGGATGCGGAACAACGTTCCGCTTTGCTGTCAGCCGTTGAGGAGCGACCACCATGTCCACCACCGTCACCCCCGTTGTCTCTCTGCGCCCGGTGGTCCTGCCGGCCCCGGACCGCGGCGAGGACCTCCAGATCCGGGTGTCCGCCCCGGCCACCGGCCACGACCTGCCGATCATCGTGTTCTCGCACGGCTTCGCCTCATCGATGGACGAGTACGAACCGCTGGCCGGCTACTGGGCCGCCCGCGGCTTCGTGGTGATCCAGCCGACCCACCTCGACTCGGCGACCCTCGCCGTCACCCCGGACGACCCGCGCTACGCCGACATCTGGCGGATCCGGATCGCGGACCTCAAGCGCGTCCTCGACGAGCTCGACCTCATCGAGGCGTCCGTGCCGGGCCTCGCCGGCCGGCTCGACCGGGCCCGGATCGCCGTGGCCGGCCACTCCTGGGGCGGGCAGACAGCCAGCACGCTGCTCGGCGCGCGGGTGCTGGACGCCGGCGGCGTACCGGGCGAGGACCTGAGCGATCCGCGGATCAAGGCGGGCGTCCTGCTCGCCACCACCGGTACGGGCGGAGCCGACCTGTCGCCGTTCGCCGCCGAGCACTTCCCGTTCATGAGCCCGGACTTCGCCGCCATGCGCACCCCGGCCCTGATCGTCGCCGGGGACAAGGACCAGTCGGCGCTGTCGGTACGGGGACCGGACTGGTTCACCGACCCGTACGTGCTCAGCCCGGGCCCGAAGAGCCTGCTCACTCTGTTCGGGGCCGAGCACTCGCTCGGCGGCATCCTCGGTGAGGGCCGCACCGCGACGACGGACGAGAGCCCGGAACGCGTCGCCCTCATCCAGCAGCTCACCTGGGCGTACCTGCGCAGCGCGCTGTATCCCGCGGACCCCGGCTGGACCGACGCGAGCGCCGAGCTGGTGACGGGCACGCACGCCCTGGGCCGGATCGAGGCGAAGTGACCAGCTTCGGCATCATGACCGCCCCGCAACAGGTCGGCTACGGCGACATCCTGCGGGTCTGGCAGGAGGCGGACGCCATCCCGGAGATCGAGCACGCCTGGCTGTTCGATCACCTCATGCCGATCGGCGGCGACCCGGCCGGACCGGCCTTCGAAGGCTGGACGCTGCTGTCGGCCCTCGCCGCGCTGACCACGCGGCTGGGGCTGGGCCTGCTCGTGACCAGCAACCGGTTCCGGCCACCGGCGCTGCTGGCCAAGATGGCGACGACAGTCGACATCGTGTCGGCGGGACGGCTCACCCTCGGCATCGGGGTGGGCTCCCGGCCGGGCCACCCGCTCGCCCGGCGCGAGTACGAGGCCCACGGCCTGCCCTTCCACGACACCGCGCAGGCCGTGGGCAGCCTCGCCGAGGCGTGCACGGTGATCCGGCGGCTGTGGACCGAGACCGAGCCGTTCGACTTCCCGGGCCAGTACGTGCGGCTCACCGGCGCGTACGGCAACCCGAAGCCGGTCCAGCGCCCGCACCCGCCGATCCTCATCGGCGGCCGTTCCGCCGGCACGCTGCGCGTGGTCGCCGAGCACGCCGACGTGTGGAACATCCCCGGCGGAGACCTCGACGACGTGGTCCGCCGCAGCGCGCTGCTGGACCGCTACTGCGCCGAGATCGGCCGGGACCCCGCCACGATCACCCGCTCGATCCACCTGCCGGTCAGCTACGAACAGCCGGCGAGCACCCGCACCGCGATCCACGAGGCGGTCGGCGCCGGCTTCGGGCACATCGTGCTGAGCGTGCCGGCGCCCTACCCGCCGGGCGTCGCCCGCTGGGTCGTCGACGAGCTCATCGCCGCGACCTGACGTTCACCTCACCCTGAGGTGTCAGCGGCGAAGGTCACCGGGATGAAGCCGGAACAAGGTGGCGCCCGCGCCGGAGAAGACGCCGTGAGCCCCTGGTACCCGGCTTGATCCCGTGAAACCACGGTGAAACCGCCGTGATCCGCCGCCGCGGCACTGTCGGGCGCATGACGACAACCTCCACCGAGCCGGCCATCGCCGTGACGGGCCTGCGCCGGTCGTACGGCGACCACGTCGTGCTCGACGGCATCGACCTCCAGGTGTCCGCCGGCACCGTCTTCTCCCTGCTCGGCCCCAACGGCGCCGGCAAGACCACCATGGCGCAGATCCTGTCCACGCTCATCCGGGCCGACTCCGGCGCGGTCCGCGTCGGCGGTCACGACGTGGCCCGCGAGCCCGACCGGGTCCGCGCGGCGATCGGTGTCACCGGTCAGTTCTCCGCGGTCGACAGCTTCCTCACCGGCGAGGAGAACCTGCTGCTCATGGCCGACCTGCACCACCTCGGGCGGGGCGAGGGCCGGCGGCGGGCGGCGGAGCTGCTCGAGCGGTTCGGGCTCGGGGAGGCGGCGCGGCGGCCCAGCGTCACGTATTCGGGCGGGATGCGGCGCCGGCTCGATCTGGCCATGGGTCTCATCGGTGATCCCCGGGTGATCTTTCTCGACGAGCCGACCACCGGGCTGGATCCGCGCAGCCGGCGCGACATGTGGCAGATCGTCCGGGAGCTGGCCGGCCGGGGCGTGACCGTGTTCCTCACCACGCAGTATCTCGAGGAGGCGGACCGGCTCGCCGATCGGATCGCGTTGCTCGACCGGGGCCGGCTCGTCGCCCAGGGCACCCCGGACCAGCTCAAGCGGCTGGTGCCGGGCGGGCACGTCGAGCTGCGGTTCCCCGGCGAATCCGACCTGAACGCCGCGGCCGCGGTGCTGGGCGTCCCGGCCGATCCGGCGGAGGAGTCGCTGGTCCTGCGGGTGCCCGGGGACGGCAGTGTCCGTTCGCTGAAGGTCCTGCTGGATCGTCTCGACACCGCCGCCGTCGACGTGCAGGGACTGGCCGTCCGTACGCCGGATCTCGACGACGTGTTCCTCGCCGTGACGGGCGGGCTCGCGCGATGACCGCGATGACCCTGGCCGTGCGCGACTCGGCCACCATGCTGCGCCGGCAGCTGCGGCACCTGGCCCGGAACCTGCCC
The DNA here is from genome assembly GCF_053603475.1 of Actinoplanes sp. NPDC004185. Classification (NCBI taxonomy): domain Bacteria; kingdom Bacillati; phylum Actinomycetota; class Actinomycetes; order Micromonosporales; family Micromonosporaceae; genus Actinoplanes; species Actinoplanes sp. NPDC004185. Next base: position 30,386 of record NZ_JBSGFR010000056.1, read on the forward strand.
TTGCTGCTGATGCTGCTCGCCGTGCCGATCATCTTCCTGCTGATGTTCGTCTATGTGCTCGGCGGCACGCTCGGTGACGGCCTCGGCGGGTCCGGCGGCCGGAGCGCCTACGTCAACTACGTGACGCCCGGCATCCTGCTCGTCACCATCGCCGGTGCCGTGCAGGGCACCGCGCTGGCGGTGGCGATGGACATGACCGAGGGCATCATCGCCCGGTTCCGGACCATGGCGATCGCCCGGGTGTCGGTGCTGACCGGGCACGTGCTGGGCAGCGTCCTGCAGACCCTGGCCCAGCTCACCGTCGTCCTGGGCGTCGCCGTGCTCGTCGGTTTCCGGCCCGCCGCGTCCGTGGTCGAATGGCTGGCGGTCGCCGGGATCCTCACCGCGGCGACCTTCGCCCTGGTATGGCTGGCCGTGGCGATGGGCCTGGCCGCCCGGACGGTCGGGGCGGCCAGCAACCTGCCGATGCCGCTGCTGCTGCTGCCCTTCTTCGGCAGCGGCTTCGTGCCGACCGATTCGCTGCCGGCCGGGCTGCGGTGGTTCGCCGGGCACCAGCCGTTCACGCCGATCATGGAGACGCTGCGCGGGCTGCTGCTGGGCACCCCGATCGGCGGGAGCGCCGCGCTCGCGCTCGGCTGGTGCGCCGCGATCGCGCTGGGCGGCTATCTGTGGGCGAAGCGGCTCTACAACCGCGACCGTACGCGCTGATCAGCGCCCGTCGCGCGAGCCCGCATCAGATCCCGCGCCTCCCGGCGCATCCCGGCCCGGTCCAGGCCGGCGTACGACAGCACCGCCTCCTCGTACGCCGGCCGGTCGGCCTGCTCGGCGTCCGCCCGGGCCGACGCCGCCGCCATCGTCGGCTGGAACATCCGCAGGAACCCGAACCTCTCGGCCAGTGCGATCATCCGCGCCACCGACCGCGCCCGGTCCGGATCACCGGTACGCCGGGCCGGTGCGTGGTCCGTGACGGCGATCGCCAGCAGCAGGGTGCCGCAGATCAACTGCTCGATCGGGTACGGCGGTGAGCCGTCCAGCAGCCGGATCAAGCGCGGGGGCAGCGTGTCGGCGAGGTCGGCCACGAGGTCGAGCCGGCCGTACCGGGCATGCGCGACGACGGCCACCGACCGCGCCTCCACCGCCCAGGGGTCCGCACCGCCGACGGGCACCTGGTCGACCGCCCGCCGCCACAGCCGCAGGCCGGCCTCCACCTCGCCGCGAGCCAGCAGCAGCTCGGCCCGGATGCCGAGGTCGTGGCCGGCCGACGTGACGTCCTCGTCGAGCGCGACCCCGGTGAGCCCGTCCAGCCACCGTCCGGCCTCGACGGTGTCGCCGAGCTGGAGGTTGGCCAGCACCAGCCAGGCCCGTACCCCGACGATGTCGGTCCGGGCGCCGAGGCGCTGAAGCAGCGGCAGCGCCGCGAGCAGGTGGTCGCGGGCCTCGGCGCCCTGCTCCTGCCGCAGGCAGAGCTCGGCGACCCGGCCGTGGCCGACCGCCCGCGGCCACGGCAGCTCCAGCCGGGTGAAGAGGTCGAGCCCCCGCCGGGCCGTCCGCACCGCGGCGTCGGCGTCGCCGGTCATCTCCCAGTAGTAGCCGGCGAGCGTGTTCGCGGCGGCGGCCAGCAGCGGCTCGGTGCTCTCGCACAGCCGGGGCAGCTCCGCCGGGTCGCCCAGAGCGCCGATCACCCGGCCGATCGCCCTGATCACCGTGTCCGGCCGCGCCGGGCCGAGCCGCCGCAGTGCGACCAGCGCCCGCAGCGGCCGCGGATCCGCACCGCTGAAGGTGGCCACCACCGGAACGGTCAGGGCGGTCCGGGTCACCTCGACGAACGCCGGCTCCGGCCGGTAGTGCGACAGCGGCCAGGAGATCTGCCGCATCAGCGTCAGGAGCTGTGCGTGGCGGGACTCCAGGCTCCAGATGCCCCCGAGCACTGCGGCAACCGCGGCGATGGTGGGCCGATCGTCGCGGTCGAGGGCCAGCCGCAGCGCCTGGTGCAGGTTCTCCTGCTCCGCCTCGACCACGGCGATCGCCTCGTACGGGTCGGCGCCGAGCAGATCCCCATGATGGCTGATGCCGAACCCGCGCGCCCAGGCCAGGAACGCGGCCGTCACGTCGCCGGTCTCCTCAGCCGCCCCGAGCCGCGCGGCGCTGAACTCCCGGACCGTCTCCAGCATCCGCAACCGGGTGCCCGACGGGGTGTCGAGGGTCTTGAGCAGCGAATGGTCGACCAGGTGCTCCAGCAGCACCAGCCCGTCCGCCTCCCCCGGGCCGGCGGGCAACGCCCCCAGCAGTCGACAAGCGGCGTCCGGAGTGAACCCGTCGACGAACACCGACAACGCGCGCATCGCCGCCCGGCCGGCCGGCTCCAGCAGGTTCCAGCTCCAGTCGACCACGGCGTACAGCGTGTGGTGGCGTTGCGGTGCGTCCCGGGCCGCACCCCGCAACAGGCCGAACCGGTCATCGAGCCGCCGGGCGAGTTCCGGCACGGACATGATCCGTACCCGCGCGGCGGCCAGCTCGACCGCCAGCGGCAGCCCGTCCAGGTGGCGGCACACCTCCGCCACCGCGCCCGCGGGCAGCTCGACGCCCGGCCGCGTCGCCCGCGCACGTTGCCCGAACAGGTCCACGCTGGTCGGCAGGCTCAGCTCCGGCAGCCGGTGGACCACCTCCGACGACAGTCCCAGCGGCATCCGGCTCGTGGTGAGAATCCGCAGCTCCCCGGTGGCCGACACGCACTCACGAACCAGCTCGGCGACGGCGGCGACGACGTGCTCGCAGTTGTCCAGCACCAACAGGGAGGGCCCGCCGCCCACCGCAGCGGCGACGCTCCTGGCCGTGACCAGCCCGCGCCGCTCCCCCACGCCGAGTGCCGCCGCCACCTCCCCGATCACGTCATCAGGGCTTGAGATGCCGGCGAGCGGCACGACGGTGACCGCCGGCACCTCGGACCGACGGGCCACGGCGTGCGCGAGCCGCGTCTTGCCGAGCCCGCCGGGCCCGACGATCGAGACCACCCGGGAGGTACGCAGCAACGCCTCCACCCCGGCGACGTCGTCATCGCGGCCCAGCAACGGATTGGGCTCGTAGGCGACGCCCCGCCGTACCGTGGGCACCACGCCCCGCAGCAGCCGCTGATGCTCGGCCCGCAACGCCGCGCCGGGATCGGTGCCGAGCTCGTCGCGCAGCGACCGCCGGTAGGCGTCGTAGCGACCCAGGGCCGAGGCCGGACCGGCCGTCGCCGCCTCGCACCGCACCAGCTCGACAAGCACCTCCTCGTCCCGAGGCCGCTCAGCGGCCACCTCGGCCAGCAGCTCCACCGCCTCGGCGGACCGGCCCAGACGGGCCAGCGCGAGCGCGCGGACCCGTACCAGTGCGCGCTGGGTGACCCACCGCTCGGCCCGCAGCGCAGTGAGCGGATCGTCGGCCGGCCCGGGCCGGGCACCGCCATAGTGGGCGAGACCGGCGTCGGCGTGCCGCAACGCCGCGGCATGGTCGCCCGTCAGCGAAGAACGGGCGGCTGCCTCGGCCCGGAGCAGCACCACCGAGCTGTCGACCTGATCGTCGGCCAGCGCGAGCCGGTACCCGCCCGGGGTACGGACGATGAGGCCGGCGCCGAGCTGCGACCGGGCCCGGGAGACGAGAATCTGCAGGGCCTTGGCCGGATTCTCAGGCCGGCGATCGGGCCAGATGCCCTCGATCAGCCGCCGGGTGCCGCAGCCGGCACGGAGATCGGCGGCGAGCAGGGCGATGAGGGCCTGCAGCCGAGGACCGACGATCTCCTGGTCGCGGAAGGAGACCCGGGACAGCAGGACCAGATCGGGGGCCACGGCCCCAGACTACCGACGATCAGCTCCCCCTCTACACCTTGACCTCGTCCTGAGTCTGGGTGAGGCTCTGGCGATATTCCAATGCCTCCGGAATCTCTTCGTACTGCAGAAGATTGCCGGTGAGCTCCATCAGCTGTTGTTTGGCTTTCGCCGGAGTGGCGTAGAAGAATTCGCGTCGCTGGTTGATCAGATTGACACGACGGTCGGCGAACCGGGCGTGCATCCGGGCTTCGATCCCGACAGCATCTTCCGAGAAGAACAGCGCGTGCACGTCGAAATTGAATGGCACCGAGGCGTCGCTGAGTTCCCGCACCCGGTCCATCGGGTCCAGTCGGCGCGTCATTCCCACTTTGATCATCCGCTCGCCGAATGCCCCCAGGTTCGAGATGACATAGACATAACCGGCCCGGACGTTGGCGGCCCGATAGTCGACGTCCTGGATGGCGGTGTCGATCTGGGCGAGCCGTTCCTGCAGCTGGGCGGCGCCGTCGACATCCCCCTTGGCGTGCAGGGTCGCGAGCGCGTTGACGTAGTGCTGGCGTTCCTTGTCGAGGCGGGCGCGTTCCCGGTCGATCTCCTGCTGCACGCGTCGCTCCTCGCGCAGCCGGGCCTTCTCCTCGCGTTCCCGTTCCTTGTCGTCGGCGACCTTCTGCACGTAGTCGGCGGTGAGGGTCAACTCACGGACCCTGAGCCGGTGGTAGTCCTCCGCGATGCGGATGTCCATCGTCTTGCCGAGGCGGGCGATCGTGGAGGCCACCTTGTCCAGCCGCTCGATCGCGGCGTCGACCTTGTACGGCTTGAGCCCTCTGACCAGGTTGTCAGCCTCGGCGTTGTACGCGCGCAGCATCAGCTTGGAGTAGTCGCGAAGCATGGTGCGTCCCTGGGCGGCGGAACCGTTGACCGACCAGCCACTTGCCGCGAGGACCGCTCCCCCGTCGGCCTTGGCCATCGTCTTGATCTGGGTCTGCAGCCGGACGAGCTCGCTCTGGTAGGCCACAGCGTCACTGAGCGGGTGCCGGTACTGGTACACGCCGGCTTCCTGCAGCAACGCCGTTTCCTCGGTCACGACGACCTGGTGGCGCAGTTCCTCGAGCCGCTGCAGCAGAGCGGTCTGCTGCGCCTGGCCCCGGGCCGTCTGTTCGGCGACCTCCCGTCCCAGCCGCTCGCGGTACTGCTCCAGCTCCATGACCGAGAACGCGCCCAGCCTGCTCATCTCGGCGCGGAGGTGCTCCAGTTCGGCGTGCAGCTGCGTCACCTCCGATGCCAGCTCCCGGGCCTTGCCCCGAGCGCCGAACAGCGGAATGCCAGTGTCCTGCGCCGGTGCCGCCGCCGGCGCCGTGGGCGCCACCGGTGGTGATGGCGGCGGCGCACTCACCACAGGTGGTGCGGGAGTCTCGTCGACCCAGAGCTGCCATCCCGGCGGCGGAGGTCCCCAGGCAGGATCGGGCACCCATCCCGGCGGTGGCAACCAGCCGGCCGGTGGCGTGGGCCAGTTCGGTGGCGTATTGAAACGGAAACCCATGGCTCATCCCCTCCTGCTGATCAGTTCCACACCGGCATCCACCACTGCCACCCGTACGGGGCCGCGGGCCAAGAGGGATCAGGACGCCAACCGGGCGGCGGACTCCAACCCTCGGGCGGTTGCGGCCAGTCGGGTGGCACGACGAACTTGATGCCGGTCGGCGGTGGCGGAATCGGGCCGTGCTCAGCGAGAGGTGCGACAACCGGCACCGCAGCCGCGGGCGCCACGGCTGTGGGCGCCTGCACCGCGGCGCCGGTGGCGACCGGGACGTCGGACAGCCACGTCTCGGGCAACTCGTGGGCTCGTGCCACGTAGAGGACGACCTCGGCCTTGATCCGATTGCCCTTGACGATGGCTCGGGCCGCTGTGAGCCGGCCACTCTCGCCCAGATGCCGGATGACGGCCAGGAGCTCGCTGCTCATCCTGGGCGTGAGCTGCCCGACCCTCGCGTCGTCGATCCGAACCTCGACGACGGTGCGGGACGTGCGGGCCAGCTGCTCGGTCATCTCGTGCAACGTGACGTGCACCCAGCATTCGCCTTCCGGGCGCAGCCACGGCTGGATCGCGTCCAGATGCTGTTCCTCACCGGTGACCTGGATGGCTGCGCCGACCGGCAGCAGCCGGTGCGCCGCGCTCGGTGCGCCGTTGACCGGCACGATGAGATGCGGTTCGGCGAGCTCCAGCCGCACCGAGGCGGTGAAGCCGTCCCGATCCCCGAGATCGGAGTATTGTGCCGCCCAGATCCGTGCGGACACCTGCGGCGCCCATCCCTGAGCCACCAGCGCGGACAGCACCGGGGCATATCGCGGTGCATCGTCACGGGAAAGGTGACCGAGCTGGCGCGAGCCGGCCCAGACGCCGATCGCATTGCGGTCGAATTTGTTGTGCGGGTCGGGCGTGAGCTGCACCGTCGTCACAATTTCGGCACCGCTCGCCTTGAAATCAGCGCCCAGCAGGCCGCGAATTGATTTCGCATAATGCGATTCGCCGACGACGTCCACGCTGGACCAGCCACGGCCCCACAGATCAAACGGAATCGACATGGTCGGACTGTACTGGCGCAGCGCCGGATGTCCCACAGCGAAACGTTCCCCCGAATCGTCCGGACTACCGGTCCTGACGGAGGGCAAGGTCGGCCTTTCAGCGGAAGACACCCGGCTCAGCGCGACGCCGTCGCCTTTGCCGATCGCCTACCGGCCGGGGGCGATGCCGGTGGATTCGCGGACGATGAGGCGGCCGGGTTCGCGGATCACGCCCGAGGTCTTGCCGCCGTCGAGGGCGGCGAACAGGTGCCGCACCGCCGATGCGCCCAGTTGTTCCAGGTTCAGGTCGACTGTGGTCAGCGGCGGGCGGCATTCCGCGGCGATGACCTCCCAGTTGTCGTAGCCGACCACCGCGATGTCGTCCGGGATGGATCGGCCCAGGTCGCGCAGGGCTTCGGTCACCCCGTAGGCGATCTGGTCGCTGCCGCAGAAGATGGCGTCGACGTCCGGGTGGCTCGCCAGCAGCGCCGTCGCGGCGTGCCGGCCCCAGCGCTGGGACCACTGGCCGAACATCGGTTCGCCGGCCAGGGACAGGCCGGCCGCGTCGAGCACCTCCCGGGTCGCCGACGCCCGGTCGCGGGCCGCACGGTAGGTGCGGTCGCCGGTGATGTGGGCGATCCGGCGCCGGCCGAGCGAGACCAGGTGCTCGGCGGCGAGCCGGGCGCCGCCCGCGTCGTCGGCCACGATGGACACGTCGTCGGGGTCGTCGGATTCGCAGAAGACGTACACCACCGGCACCGGGATGTCCGCGGTCAGGGACGGGCGGATCTCGTTGGCGTCGCCGAGCACGATGAAGCCGTCGACCTGGCGGGCCAGCAGGGTGCGGATGTAGTGCCGGCGGCGGATGGCGTCGCCGCGGGCGTCGCACAGCAGCACGCTCATCTGCTCGTTGCCCAGGGCGTTCTCCGCACCCAGCAGGACCGGGATGGTGAAGCGGGCGGCGGAGAGCTCGTCGGTGAGCAGGCCGATGGTCCGGGTGTTGCCGGAGATCAGGCCCCGGGCCAGCACGTTGGGCTGGAACGAGAGCTCGTCGGCGGCCATGATGACGCGCTGCCGGGTCGCCGGGGCCACCTCGTCGCGGGCGTTCAGTGCCTTGGAGGCAGTCGCCAGCGACACACCCGCGCGCTGGGCGACGTCGGACAACGTGACCCCGGACCGTCGCCGCGCCATGAACCGCCCCCCGAAAACTTTTCGGTCAGCATAGCGACGGCTCCACCCGCCCGCCATGGGCGCTCGATAAGGATACAAGTCAGAAATCGATCGTTGACAATGCGTAGGAGCGCTGCCACGCTTCCCGAAAAGGTTTTCGGAGTTTCGGAGCAGCGCATGAGCGAAGCAGACACCGGACCCTCCCGGGGTGGCCCCGTCGCGCCGTCACGGGGTGCCCTGCGGCCGGTTCCGCTGTCGTCCGTACGCCTCGCCGGGGGTTTCTGGGGTGAGCGGCAGGCGGTCAACAGCACCGCCACCCTGGCGCACTGCCGCACCTGGATGGACCGGCTCGGCTGGACCGGCAACTTCACGGCCGGCCCGTTCGGTCGCCGAGGCCGGGAGTTCGCCGACTCCGAGATCTACAAGCTCCTCGAGGCACTGTGCTGGGACACCGACGAGCACACCGCCGACCTCGGCTTCCTGACGGGCCTGGTCGCCCGGGCCCAGGCCGGCGACGGTTACCTGAGCACCGCGTACGGGCGGCCCGGTCAGGACGAGCGCTACAGCGACCTGACCTTCGGCCACGAGCTCTACTGCATCGGCCACCTGCTGCAGGCGGCCGTGGCCGCCGCTCGCACCGGCCGCGCGCCACAGCTGGTCGAGGTGGCGCGGCGGGCCGCCGACCATGTCGTCGAGACCTTCGGCCCGGGCCGCAACGAGGGTGTCTGCGGGCATCCGGAGATCGAGACCGCGCTCGTCGAGCTCTACCGGGAGACCGGCGACCGGCGCTACCTGGACCAGGCGAGCTGGTTCGTCGACCGGCGCGGGCAGCGCAGTCTGCCCGAGCACGAGTTCGGCTGGGCGTACTTCCAGGACGACATCCCGGTGCGCCACGCCCAGGTGTTCCGCGGCCACGCGGTGCGCGCGCTCTATCTCGCGGCCGGCGCGGTCGACGTGGCCGTCGAGACCGGCGATGCCGACCTGCTGGCGGCCGTGCGGCGCCAGTTCGACCGTACGCTGGCCCGCCGCACCTACCTCACCGGCGGGATGGGCTCCCGGCACCTGGACGAGTCGTTCGGTGACGACTTCGTGCTGCCCGCCGACCGCGCGTACGCCGAGACGTGCGCCGGGGTCGCCACCATCATGCTGGCCCACCGGCTGCTGCTGGCCACCGGGGACACCCGCTACGGCGACATCGTGGAACGGGTCCTCTACAACGTCATCGCCACCGCGGTCGCCGACGACGGGCGCGGCTTCTTCTACGCCAACACGCTGCACCAGCGCACCCGCACGGAGAACGTCCCGGCCGATCGCGAGCAGCTGCGCTTCGGCGGCGGGCCCCGGGCGCCGTGGTTCGAGGTCTCGTGCTGCCTGCCCAACCTCGCCCGGCTGCTGGCGGCCCTGGAGACGTACCTGGTGACCAGCGACGACGGCGGGGTGCAGCTGCACCAGTACGCCGATCTCGACGTCTCGGCCGGCGGCCTGGACCTCAGCGTGCGGACCGGTTACCCGGACCACGGCGTGGTCGTGGTCCGGGTCGAGGCCGCCGAGGACCGCGAGCGGACGCTCACCCTGCGGGTCCCGGCCTGGGCGGGCGACGCCCGGGTGGTGGACCGGACCGGCAGCCGGCCGGTGCGGCCCGGCCCGGTCACGATCACCCGGCGGTTCACCGCCGGGGAGGAGATCTGCCTGGAACTGCCGCTGCGGCCGCGATGGACCGCCGCCGACCCCCGGGTCGATGCGGTACGCGGCTGCGTCGCCGTCGAGGTCGGTCCGCTGGTGATGTGCGCCGAGTCGGTCGACCTCGATCCGGGCGCCCAGCTGGACGACCTGCGCGTCGACACGACGCAGGCGCCGCAGGCCGACGCGGTCAAGGGCTGGTTCACCGCACCGGCCGACGCGGCCTGGCCGTACCACGGGATCGGGGGCGGGCCCGGGCAACCGCGGACCCCGCGCCTGGTGCCGCTCGTGCCGTACCACCGCTGGACCCGGCGCGGTCCCACCACGATGCGGGTCTGGCTGCCCACTACCCCTGCGTAGAACTGGAGGTGACGCGATGCCGTACGCCCGCTGGAGACCCGGACTGGCAGCCGCGCTGACCGTCGTCCTGTCCACCACCGCCGCCACCGTGCTCGGCACCGCCTCCCCCGGCAGTGCGGCGCAGACGATCGGCTACCCCAGCTTCTCCGGCCCGGCCGTCCCGGCGCCACCGGTCGGCCTCAGCACCGGCAACACCATGGCGGCCATCTTCGACGCGGAGAGCGGCGGCACCGACTACTGGATGGACCGGCTGCTGGCCCGCCCCGGCAACGATCCGGCCGGCCCCTGGCTGATGAGCCGGGGCCGGGCCGTGTTCATGAAGACCCACAACCCGGGCACGCTCGGCTTCGGCGGCCAGGTCGCGTACTGGGAGAGCATCGACGACCGCAGCGCCTTCACGGTGACCGCGTCGCCGGGGACCTTCACCGAGCAGGTCGCGCAGCGCTGGCAGGCGCCCAGCCACTTCCGCAGCGTGCACACCAGCGGGCCGGTACGCATCAACCAGACGAAGTTCATCACCCAGCAGAACGTCGCGGTGGCCAACCTGTCCATCACCAACACCGGCACCGCCGCCACCACCGTGCAGCTGCGCGCCACCTCCCCGTACGCGACCACCGCCAGCGGCAGCGAGCTCACCGGACAGGTCAACGCCCGCAACAACCTCACCACGCTGTATCCGCGTTTGTCCGGTGACGGCTTCACGGTCACCGACGGCGGGCTCAGCCGCTCGATCACTGTCGCCCCGGGCGCCACGGTCACCACCAAAGTGCAGCTGGGCTTCGTGACCTCGGAGATCCCGGAGTCGCTGACCGAGTACACGGCGTATCGGGGCTACTCCCCGGCCAGCGCCTTCGCCACCCACACGCGGGAGTACAACCGGTGGTGGGCGCAGAACGTGCCCTACCTGGACGTGCCCGAGCCGGCCATCAAGAAGAACATCTACTACCGCTGGTGGCTGATGCGCTTCAACCACCTCGACGCCGACATCCCGGGGCAGGACTTCCAGTTCCCCACCTCGGTCGAGGGCGCGCTGGGTTACAACAACGCCATCGTGCTCACCCAGCCGATGCACATCGACGACCTGAAGTACCTGCGCGACCCGGTCTACGCGTACGGGCCGTGGGTGTCCGTCGGGCAGGTGTCCAAGGGTGGCCGCTTCGTCGACAACCCGGGCGACCCGGAGAACTGGTCCAACAGCTACGCCCAGTACATCTCCGAGGCGGCCTGGCGGTCGTACCAGATCCACGGCGGGCAGCCGGCCATCGCCGGCAACCTCGCCCGCTACGCCGAGGGCGACGTCAAGGACCAGCTGGCCTTCTACGACCACGACGGCAACGGCCTGATCGAGTACGACTGGGGCGCGCTGACCGGCAACGACGCGGACGCGGTGTCCTTCCACTGGCGGGCCGGTCAGCTCGACCGCACCGAGTCGGCCTACGTCTACAGCAACGCGCTGGCCGCCGCGCAGGCGTACGAGGCGACCGGCAACACCGCCAAGGCCGACGAGATGCGCCGGTTGGCCGAACGGATCCGCACCGCGATCGTCGGCGTGCTCTGGAATCCCGGCCGTCACCTGTTCGAGCACCGGCACGTCGCCACCAACGCCCACGTGCCGTGGAAAGAGATCAACAACTACTACCCGTTCTCGGTCGGCGCGATCCCGAACACCGATCAGTACAAGCAGGCGCTGCGGCTGTTCGCCGACCCGGCCGAGTACCCGATCTTCCCGTTCTTCACCGCGAACCAGCGGGACAAGGCGGCCGCCGCCGCGGCCGGCCAGCCCGGCAGCAACAACTTCTCCACCATCAACTCCACCGTGCAGTTCCGGCTCTACTCCTCGGTGCTGCGCAACTATCCGAACCAGTGGATGACCGCCGAGGACTACAAGAAGCTGCTGTACTGGAACGCCTGGTCACAGTACGTCGGCGGGGACACCCGGTGGCCGGACGCCAACGAGTTCTGGGCCAACTGGAACGCCGCCACCCGGACCATCGACTACCGGTCCTGGATCCACCACAACATCCTCGGCAGCAGCAACTGGACGGTCATCGAGGACGTCATGGGGTTGCGCCCGCGCAACGACAACCAGATCGAGTTGGGCCCGATCGGCATCGGCTGGTCGCACTTCGCCGCCAACAACCTCCGCTACCGCAACGCCGACCTGTCGGTGGTCTGGGACGACCCAGCCGACGGCATCACCCGCTACCCCGGCATACCGCAGGGCTACTCGGTCTTCCTCAACGGCACCCGGGCGCTCACCGTCGACCGGCTCACCCGCGTGCTGTACAACCCGGCCACCGGCTCGGTCACCCTGCCCGCGGGCGGCTCGGTCACCTTCAGCACCCCGGTCGGCGGGATCCAGGCCCCGACCCAGGTGGTGCAGAGCAGCGCCCGCATGGTCGACCTGTTCGCCAAGGCCGGCACCGACCTGACCTCGGCCCGGGCCGACTACGCCCGCGGCGCGGCGACCACCGCGTCGTACACGGCCGCCGGCACCTCCGGATCGGCCGCGGTCGACGGGTATCCGGTCAACGAACCGATCTGGGGCACCTACGGCTCACCGAACAGTACGGACACGCTCGAGGTGAACCTCGGCCAGAGCCGCCGGATCGACGAGCTGCGGCTGTACTTCCGCAACGACCGGGCCGCCAACCGCTACCGGCAGCCGTCGGCGTACCAGGTGCAGTACTTCAACGGCAGTGCCTGGGTCGACGTCTCCTCGGCGGTGCGGACGCCGGCCACGCCGCGCGCCAACTACAACCAGGTCCGCTTCGCCGCGGTGGACACCCAGCGGGTGCGGGTGCAGGTCACCCACGCGTCCGGCTTCCGGACCGGAATGACCGAGCTCCAGGTGTACGGCCCGTAGCGCGAGCCCGCGGGGAGGATGTGCCCGGCATCCTCCCCGCGCCCCCTTTCCCCGCACGTCACGCGCCACCGATCAGGAGGACTGCTTTGAGACGCTGGTTGAGCGGCATCGTCGCCGCGACCTTGGTGGCCGGGTCGGCCGCCTGCGGCGCCGACAGCCCGGACGACAACACCGCCGGTACGGACTCCGGCGCCACCATCACCCTGTGGACGCGGGCGGCCACCGAGTCGGTGTCGAAGGCGTACGCCGAGACGTACAACGCCACGCACAAGAACGAGGTCGAGGTCACCGCCTACCCCAACGAGGAGTACCCGGCGAAGCTGGCCTCCGCCGCCGGAGCCCGCTCGCTGCCCGACCTGTTCGCCGCCGACGTGGTCTTCGCACCGCAGTACGCCTCGCAGGGCCTGTGGCTGGACCTGACCGAGCGGTTCGGCACGCTGCCGGTGAAGGACAAGGTCTCCCCCGCCCACGTGCGCAACGGCACCTGGAAGAACAAGAACTACGCCGTCCCGCACACCATCGACATGTCGGTGCTGCTCTACAACAAGGACCTGTACAAGAAAGCCGGGCTGGATCCGGAGAAGCCGCCGACCACTCTCACCGAGTTCGCCGAGCAGGCCCGCGCCGTGGACAAACTCGGCGGCGGCGTCAACGGCACCTACTTCGGCGGCAACTGCGGCGGCTGCAACGTGTTCACCCTCTGGCCCTCGGTCTGGGCCGCCGGCGGGGACGTGATGAACGCCGACGGTACCGAGAGCACCATCGACTCCCCCGCCATGGCCGAGGTCTTCGCCCTCTACCGCAGCCTGTACGAGGACGGCGTGGCCGCTCCGGCGTCGAAGGACGAGGCCGGACCCACCTGGCTCGGTGCCCTGCAGAGCGGCAAGGTCGGCATCGCACCCGCGCCGTCGGTCTGGCTCGGCATCATCGAGGAGAAGACCGACCTCGAGCTGGGCGTCGCGCCGATCAGCGGCATCGACGGCGGCGAGTCCACGTTCGTCGGCGGCGACTCGATCGGCATCGGCGCCACCACGAAGAACGCGGACGCCGCCTGGGACTTCCTCGCCTGGAGTCTGGGTGACGAAGCTCAGGTCGAGGTGATCGCCAAGAACAAGGGCGTACCGGTGCGCACCGACCTGGCCACCAACAAGTACTCGTCGGCCGACCCCCGGATCGTCGCCGTCAACAGCCTGATGGCCAAGGGGAGGACGCCGTACGCGAAGAACTTCAACGCCACCTACAACGACCCGCAGAGCCCCTGGATCACCACGTTCCGCGGGGCGCTGTTCGGCGATGCCGGCAAGTCCCTCGGCGAGGGTGCCGCCGCGCTGACCGCCTCCCTGAAGAAGTAGGACCGGCGATGGTGACCATGCTCAACCGACGGGCGCGGGCGGCGGCGCCCGTACCGGTGCCACCGGCCCGCCGCCCGTCCCGGCGCCGGGCGTGGCTGGGCGCGGCCTATGCCGCGCCCACCGCGCTCGTGGTCACCCTGCTGTTCCTGGTCCCGCTGGGTCTGGTCGTCTGGATGTCGCTGCATCACTGGCCGCTGCTGGGCGAGCCCGAGTTCAACGCGCCGGACAACTACACCGCGATGACCGGCGATGCCCTGGTGCGCGGCGCGGTCTGGTTCACTCTCAAGTACACCGTCGTGGTGACCGTCCTGCTGTTCATGCTGGCCTTCGGACTGGCTCTGCTGGTGCAGCGCGCCCGGCCCGGCGCGGGCTTCTTCCGCACCGCCTTCTTCCTGCCGGCCGCGGTCGGTTTCGCCAGCGCGTCGCTGCTGTTCCTGGGCCTGCTCAGCGATGAGATCGGGCCGGTCAACGATGCGATGGCCGCGACCGGGCTGCTCGACGGCTACGTGTCGTGGACCAGCGGCAGCGCGAACACGGCGCTGGGCTCGGCGATCCTGCTGGTGCTGTGGCGTTTCGCCGGCTTCAACATGCTGATCCTGCTGACCGGGCTGCAGGCCGTCCCGCTGGAGGTGTACGAGGCCGCGCGGATGGACGGCGCCGGCCGGCTGCAGATCTTCCGCCGGATCACCCTGCCGCTCATGCGCCCGACCATCGCCCTGGTCCTCACGCTGATGGTCACCGGCTCGCTGCTGGCGTTCGACCAGTTCTGGATCCTCACCCGCGGCGGGCCGGACAACAGCACCACCTCGCTGGTGATGGTCATCTACCGGGCCGCGTTCATCGACCTCGACCTCGGCTCGGCGGCGGCCGTCTCGGTGGCCCTGCTCGGCGTGCTCGTCCTGGTCAGCCTCGTCCAGCTCGGCGTGCTGCGCCGCCGGTCCCGCCAGGAGTCAGCGTGAGGCTCGCCCGTACCGGCTACTACAGCACCGGCGCCGCGCTGGCCGTGCTGTTCCTGTTCCCGCTGCTGTGGAGCGCGTACGCCTCGGTGCGTACCCCGAGCGGTTTCGGTCTGGAGAACTACGCCCGGCTGTTCACCGCCGACGGCGGGATCCGGCCGCACCACGTGCTCAACAGCGTCGTGGTGTGCCTGCTGACCGTGGGCGGGACGCTGCTGATCTCGACGCTGGGCGGGTACGCCTTCGGCCGCTTCGACTTCCCCGGCAAGAACGCGCTGTTCCTGGTGACGCTGGCGATCCTGATGGTCCCGTACGCCACCATCCTGATCGCCCTCTACGTGCTGCTCGGCTGGGTCGGGCTGGCCGACTCGCTGCTCGGGCTGAGCCTGGTGCTCATCATGTTCCAGCTGCCGTTCGCCATCTTCATGATGCGCAACTCCTTCGAGGCGGTCCCCCAGGAGCTGGAGGAGTCGGCGCTGGTCGACGGCTGCGGCAGCGTCGGGGTCCTGCTGCGGATCATGGTCCATGCCGTACGCCCGGGGATCGTCACCGTGTCGCTGTTCGCGTTCCTGGCCTCGTGGAGCGAGTTCTTCGCCCCGCTGATCATGCTCAACTCCACCGACCGGTTCACGCTGATGCTCGCCGTGGTCAACATGCGGACCGCGAGCTTCGGGGCCATCGATTACGCCGCGCTGGAGGCCGGCGTGACCGTCATGGCGGTGCCGTGCCTGGTGCTCTTCGTCCTGCTGCAGCGCAGTTACGTGCGCGGCTTCATGTCCGGCGCGCTGAAGGGGTGATGCCGACCCGTCCGTAAGGCCGCCGTGCACGACCGGGCCGTCCCACGGTGGCGTGTCGATCACACGAAAGGACCCCCCATGTCCATCCCCGGCCCGGTGTCCCGCCGGACCTCTTTCCGCCACTCCCCTCCCCTGGTTCTGCTGCTGTCCCTGGCCCTGGTGTTCGTGCCGATCGCGATGCTGCCGGCGCAGGCCGCCAACCCGATCGTCACCTCGGTCTACACCGCCGACCCGGCACCGCTGGTCGTGGGCGACACGATGTACATCTACGCCGGCCGCGACGAGGCGCCCACCGGCACGGACGCCTTCGTCATGCGCGAATGGCGGGTGCTGTCCTCCCCGGACGCGGCGACCTGGACCGACCACGGCCCGCGGGCCTCCGTCGCGACCTTCCCGTGGGCCGGCGCCGACGCCTGGGCCGGCGAGGTGGAGCCGCGCAACGGCCGCTACTACTGGTACACCTCCGTCAACGGCAACGGTCCCGGCTGGATGAACATCGGGGTCGCCGTGGGCGACAGCCCGCTCGGCCCGTTCACCGACGCCAAGGGCGGCCCGCTGATCAGTGACAGCACGCCCAACTCGTCGGGGCTGAACATCGACCCGACCGTGTTCGTCGACGACGACGGCCAGGCCTACCTGTACTGGGGCGGTTACTGGAGCCCGCGGATGGTCAAGCTGGCCGCGAACATGGTCGACACCGTCGGCGCGGTCCAGACCCCGGTGGGGCTGACCGACTACTGGGAAGCGCCGTTCCTGTTCAAGCGCAACGGCCTCTACTACATGATCTACGCCGCCAACGACACCAACGGCTGCGTCACCTCGTCGAGCTACGCCTGCCAGCGTTACGCCACCGCGACCAGCCCGATGGGGCCGTGGACCCACCACGGGGTGGTCCTCGGCCAGGTCTCGTCGACCACCAACCACGCCGGGGTCGTGCAGTTCCACGGCCAGTGGTACATGGTCTACCACAACGCGAACGCGCCCGGCGGGGGCAACTTCCGGCGCTCGGTCGCCGTCGACCGGATGACCTTCAACGCCGACGGCACCATCCAGCGGGTCGTGCAGACCACGACCGGCCCGCCGCCCAACCCGGGCGGCACGACGCCGCCGCCCGGCCCGGGGACCGATCACGCGCTGACCGCGACCCCGTCCACCTCGTACGTCTCACCGTGGGAGAACCTCGCGGCGGTCAACGACGGGTTCACCCCCACCGGCTCCGCCGACCGGTCGCACCCGGTGTACGGCAACTGGCCGGAGCAGGGCACGCAGTGGGTCCAGTACGACTGGGCGGCCCCGGTGAACCTGCGCGGGGCGAGCGCCTACTGGTTCGACGACGACCAGGGCATCGACCTGCCCGCGTCCTGCCAGGTGCAGTACTGGACCGGCACCGCCTGGGCCGACGTGCCCGGCGGATCGCCTTGTGGCGTGGCCGCCGGAACGGCGAACACCGTCACCTTCGATCAGGTTTCCACGACCCGGCTCCGGCTGACCTTCACCTCAAGAGCGGGCTTCTCCACCGGCCTGCTCGAATTCCGCGCCTTCTCCTGACCGCGGCGCCCAGAGAGGAAAGACACCATGAGACTTCGACGCCTTGCCACCCTGACCGCCACACTGGTGGTCCTGCTCGGCTCGCCCGTCGCCGCCCAGGCCGCCCCGGCACCGGCCCCGGCCGGCTGGAGCCCACCGGCCAACCTGGTCACGCCGCTCGACGAGGTCTGGCGGCACCAGGAGCAGACGTACAACAACCTGTACGGCTTCCGCAATTACGGCTGGGACCAGATCGTCGCCAACCGGGGCAGCATCAACTACTGCGTGCGCTGGGACTCCAGTGCCCCGGTCAGCGCCGCGCTGCGCGACCGCGTCCACGCCTCCCTCACCCGGCAGTTCAAGAAGTGGATGGACGTGATGGCCGGGCACAACGGCTGGCCGTACCAGGAGGTCCCGCTCAAGGTGGTGGGCTGGGCGGTCCGCGACCGCTCGACGCTGCAGTGGTCGGACTCGTCGGTCGACATCTACGTCAACAACATCCGGGAGAACGCCCCGCAGTGCTCCGAGCCGTGCGGCCGCTTCTTCAACCAGTCCGGCAACTATCCGAACTGCCCCGGCGGTGCCGCACGCCACTACGACATGTCGCTCTGGCTCACCGCCGGCATGAACGGCGGCGCGGGCGGCGACTGGGGCCAGCGCATCGGCAGCGAGTACTTCGTCGGCGCGCTGGACGCGGACGACATCCACATCCTCCTGCACGAGATCGGGCACAGCTTCGGGCTCGACGACTTCTACGACTGGACCCCGACCGGCGTCGGCGGCTTCCTGATGAAGGCGGGCAGCGCGACCCGGATCACCGACTTCGACGCCTGGATGTTCCGTGACTGGTGGCGGCACCTGAAGAGCCGCTATGGCTATGCCCCCACGGCCGGGAAGGTGGGCTGATCTGTGCGCCTGTCCACGACCATCGAGGGCTGGCGCCGGCGGCTGATCCTGGCCGGGGCGGTCACCGTGCTGGCCGTCGTACCGCTGGCTGTTCCGCAGCTCCTCGCCACCGCGTCGGCGGCGGCCAAGACGACCTGGATCCCGGCCCGGTGGGCGAGCACCGGCGAGGTCCCCTGGGTGCCCGAGCGCACCAGGGAATCGGCCGACTTCATCCTGCTGTGGGGCGACCGGTCGGGCACCGACCCGAAGAGCGCCCCCTCGCAGTACCGCTTCGATCCCGACAACATCCTGGCCCAGCTGGAGAGCCTGTACTCGTTCTACGTGAACACGATGAAGTTCACGCCCGAGCAAGGTCTGCTGGCCCAGTACAAGATCAATGTCATCATCACCACCACCTGGTCCAACGCGCCGCTGGACGCGTGGGCCACCGGCGGCTCGACCGACGGCAAGGTCGGCGTCATCAACATCGCCCCCGGCGCGGCGGCACCCGGATCGTGGGGGCTGGCCCACGAGCTCGGGCACGTGTTCCAGAACTACACCTTCCTGGGCCGGCCGGGCGCCGGCTTCACCGACCCGTCGGCCGGGACGTTCTGGGAAGCCACGGCGGAGTTCATGGCGATGCAGGTCTACCCGAAGACAGCGGCGGGTGACCTGACCCGCTTCCTGCGTACCGAGAACCTGGCCTACAGCTCCAGCCGGCACCACTACGGCGCCTGGATGCTGCTGCAGTACATCAAGGACCGGGACGGGCCGGCCATGGTCAACCGGATCTGGAACGAGGCCCGTAACACCGAGCACCCGCTGGAGACGTACCGCCGGCTGGCCGGCATCGACCAGGCTGAGCTGAACCGGCGGCTGGGCGAGTACGCGCAGCACAACGTCACCTGGGACTACAGCAACCGGGCGGACGTGCTGCCGTTCATCAACCGGCTGTACCCGTTCATCACCGCGTACAACGGTGTCGCGGTCGAGCCGGTGGACCAGGCGGCCGGGCACTACCGGATCCCGGACGCGATCGCCCCGTCCGACGACGGCTACAACAAGATCCGGCTGGTGCCGGCCACCGACGGCGGCCTGATCCGGCTGCGCTTCAAGGGCCACGCCGAGAACAGCACCGCGCAGCCCGGCTGGACGTACGGCTTCGTCGCCGTGCGCGACGGTGTCCCCCGCTACGGGCCGCTGACCAGCAGCGCGGACGGGCAGATCACGTTCCAGACGCAACCCGGCGAGCGGGAGGTCTACCTCGTCGTCACCGGCACCCCGGGCGCGGTGCACCACTACGGCTTCCTCGACGGATACACCAAGCACCACCGGTACGCGTACGAGTTCCGGCTGGCCGGCGCGGCACCGTTCGGCTACGAGCCCGGCCACGTCAAGCCGGCCGCGCCCGGCGGGGGTCACTGGCACTCCAACGGCGGCGGCTGGGTGGACTCCCGGGCCACGGTGGCGGCCGGCGCGTACGTCGGTCCCCGGGCCGCGGTGTACGGCAACAGCACCGTCTCCGGCAACGCCCGCATCGAAGACCTGGCCTGGGTCAACAGCGGCGCGACGGTAACCGGCAACGCGGTGGTGAAGAACAACGCACTGGTGCAGGGCGGGGCGAACCTGTCCGGCAACGTGGTCATCGGCGGCGACGCGGAACCGTCGACCGCCTGCTCCTCGGGCACGTACCTGCTGTTCAACCCTGACCGGGGATGCGACGGCCGGGGTGGTGAGGTCGACGTGAACCCGGCCCACGGGACGTTCCGTACCGAGGACCTGGCGCTCACCGGGAGCACGCCGCCGCCTTCACCTCCTGTTCCCGCTCCGACGCCTTCCCCCTCGGTGCCCACCGGTGCCGGCTGCGCTGCGACCTACCGGCTCGCCGGGCAGTGGGAGGGTGGCTTCCAGGCGGAGGTGACCGTGACGGCCGGCCCGGCGGCGATCACCGGCTGGCAGGTCGGCGGGGCTGTCGCCGCACGCCAGACCCTCACCCAGATCTGGGGCGGCACGGCCACCGGATCCGGCGCGGCGAGCGTGATCCGCAACGCCGGCTACAACGGTGCCCTGGCCGCGGGGGCCGGCACCACGCTGGGCTTCATCGGCACGGGTGCGCCGGTGACGCCCACGCTCACCTGCTCGGCTGGATAGCGGGCACCAGAGCCGGCATCGGGGTCGTACTCCCACGGCGGCCCCGATGCCCCCGGCCCGGACCCGGTCCCCCGGCCCGGACCGGCCCCATCGCCGTCCCATCCGGCCACGCCGCCGCCGTCTGGGCCGCGCCGCTGCCCGGCCATACCGCCGCAGTCTGGGCTCGCTGCTCACCCAGAGCCGTCGCCTCGGCCCGGATTCCATTTCCCCGACCGGCCCGCCGGCGCCAGGACCGGCCACCGTCCCCGCCTGGCCACGCTGCCGGCGAGCCCGGCTCCAGCCCCGGGCGGGCTCTGCGGCCCCCACACGCCCCGTGCCGGATCCACCTCCGAGGTGCCATGAACACGCCGGCAGCCCGGCGACGCTGGCTAAGATCGGGATCGTCCGATCCGGAACGAGTCGACCCCGATGGAGGCTGGATGACGTCGGCCCGCCCGACGCCCCCGATCCACGCCACGCTCGCCGATGCGGCCACCGCGCACCTGCACGAGGCGATTCTTGTCGGGGAGCTCGCGGGTGGTGCCGCGCTGCGCCTCACCGACCTCGCGACCAGCATGGGCATGAGCATGATGCCGGTGCGTGAGGCGATCCGCCGGCTGGAGGCGCTCGGACTGGTCGAGGTGATCCCGCACAAGGGCGCGTGGGTGCGGGAGCTGACCGTCGAGGACGCCCACGACACGCACGACATGCGGATGCTGCTGGAGATCACCGCGATCGAGCGGGCCGCCGTACGGTTCACCGAGCAGGACGCCGACCGGGCCCGGGCCTACCTCGAACGCAACGTCCGCGCGCTCGAGCTCGGTGATCAGGCCGCCGCCCGGCAGGCTCACACCGACTTCCATTTCGCCGTGTACGCCGCGGCTCAGTCACGCTGGCTGCTCCGCGCGCTCGAGCCGGTGTGGCAGAACGGCGAGAGGTACCGTTTCGCGGGCACCCGCTCCCGCGGCGCCCGGGAGCGGATCCTGCGGGAGCACGAGGCGATCCTCGCGGCCTGCGTGGCCCGTGATCCGGCCGCTGCGGCGGGGGCGCTGCGCGAGCACATTACCAACGCCCACGCCCGGGTCATCGACAAGATGACCAAGCAGAACGACAGCGGTCAGCCGCCCGGCTGAAAGACCCGCACGGCCGTCGCGGGGTCCGCGGACGACGCGGCGTCGCCAACGCGGAGACCAGTGACGTCGACCGGTCTGGCGACTTGCCGCCGGCGCGAACGGTTACGGGGTCGCAGCTTCGAAACTGGCCCCGATCGGGTGACCACTCAGGACAGCGGGATCACGTACCCGGGTGGGACGCTGTGCCGACTCCATGGGAAAGAGGTCATTCATGCCGCGTTCTCGTTCCGGGAGTGCAGCGGCCGTAGCAGCGATCCTGCTGGTCGCCGGCGTGCCGTCGGCGGTCGTCTTAACCCACCGCGACACCGGCCGGGTCACTGTGCGCCTGGCGCCGGCCCCGCCGCTGGGCAGCGCCCAGGCGATGCGGCCGCGGCAGCCGGGCAGCGCCCGGGCGGTGCTGCCTTACCCGTTCAAGGCCGACGCGTACGGTATCCACACCGCGCCGCGGGAGGAGTACCCTTATGCGCTGACCCGCCCGATCGCCCTGGTGGACGACGGTGTCCACGACGCTTCCGGCGTCCGGATGTACAAGATCGGCGACCGGCTCTACGACCACCCCGTCTATCAGGCCCGGTACGGCATAGACAGTCTCGAGAGCTATGTCCGCACCGACGACGAGCGTTACCTGAGCCGGGCCGAGCTTCAGGCCGCCCGCTTGATGCGGCGAGCCGACAAGACCGGCGGTGCTTGGTACCTGCCGTACCCGTTCGGCTTCAGCCTCCACGGGGTGGCGAGCGACCGGAGGGTCCCGCCCTGGTACTCGGCGATGGCCCAGGGGCAGGCCCTCACCCTGTTCGTCCGGCTGTACGAGATCACCAAGGATGCGACCTACCGCAACGCCGCCGACCGGCTGTTCGCCGGCTTCCTGCGGCCGCGGGCGACCTCCAAGCCGTGGGTCGTATGGGTGGATTCGCGGAACCACCTGTGGTTGGAGGAGTTCCCGGGCCGGGCCGCCGACCGGACGCTCAACGGCCACCTCTTCGCGATCTTCGGCTTGTGGGACTACTGGCGGCTGACGTCCGACGAGCGGGCGAAGACCCTCTACCAGGGCGCGCTCACCACGGTACGGGACTACTTCTCCCGCTACCGGAACGAGAACTGGATCAGCCGGTACTGCCTCACTCACCCGGCCCGGCTCTCCGACAAATACCATTTCATCCATATCAGGCAGCTGAACCGGCTCTACACTCTCACCCACGACGGCGCGTTCCTGCGCCTCGCCGAGACACTGACCGCCGACTATCCACCGCCGGCCGTGACAGGCGAGGTCCGCTTCGCCGCCGGCACCCATCAGGGCGTCAAGTTCTCCGCCGGCGGCACCGTGGCCGGTCGCAGATCCCTCCGGTTGACAGCGGCCTCGCGCGCGCCGGCGGATCGCCGGGAACGCATCCACGGACAGCCGGGTTACTGGTACCGGATCACCGCGGGTCCCCTCGCCGGCTACCACGTGCGGGAGAACCACGCGCTCGTGGCGCTGCTGGGGCGTTCGGTGAGCTACGACTACCACCCGGCCCGCCCGGCCACGATGATGGCGAACGAGACCTATACCGGCTTCCAGTTCGCCGCCAACGGCTCGGTGCTCAGCCGGCAGAAGGTGATGCCGGCCGAGAGCACGTCCTTCGGCGTCGTCGCATCGGCGTGGTGGAACGCGCGGGAGTATGTGCTGGCCCAGACCGGCCCGCTCGCCGGCCACTGGATCCCCCGCGGACAGGTTCAGATCTCACGCCCCTCAACCCGGCCCGCACATCCTGGATGAGCCCGGCGCTGCCGTCGGCGCCTCAGCTCACCGCGAGATAGACGAGTGCGCCGATCACGCCGACGAACACCACGAGCAGCCCGCCGACGAGCAGCATCTCGCGGGCGGCGCCCCGATCGTCGTCGTCCGTCATCCCGCGTCCTCCATCGTTTGATATTTGATAAGACCGGGCGATCATAGATCGAGACATCGACATCTGCGGCAGCAGCGTCCCCCATTCGGGTCATCACCACGCACCGGAGTCGGATGCTGACCTAAGGCTGAGCAAAACGCGGCTGTCCGAGCTGACCGGTGCGGCCGAGCCGGGAAGGGCGGGCGACGCCCGCCTAGCTGTTGCGACCCGACACGTTGTTTCAGGCGGTGAGGCGGCTGATCGGTGGGTGTCCCCCGAGTGCTGAGTGGCTGCGGGCAGTGTTGTAGT
>NZ_JBSGFR010000057.1:0-52977 GCF_053603475.1 Actinoplanes sp. NPDC004185
CCGGGGAGCCACCCGCGCTGCCCCGGCAGCGGGAGCCGGAGCCCGGCCCGCGGCAGCCGGCGGCTGACCGGGTCGCGGTGACCGTCGGTGAATGACCGCGCGGAATGCTTCCGGGAGCCCCTGGCGGGGGGCTCCCGGGAGGCCAGGGCCGGTCAGGCAGCGGGCCGACCAGGACGGCGGGCGGCGTTCCTGCTGCCATCCGACAGCAGAACCGGCGGGCGGCGGGTCACTACGGGTGGCGTGCACCAGAGAGGATGCCTATGTGCACACCCGCGAGATACCTGAGCACATTCTCGATCAGCTGCTGGTCAGCGTCGTGTTCTACGAGGCCGAGCTGACCCTGGAGCACTCGGAGCCGGGCACGGCCGCGGTGCTCGGCGACTCGTTCGGCTCCGTGTTCACCTGGCTGTGGCGGGAGAACCCGGCCAAGGCCACGGTGCTGATGGCCGACTTCCTGGCCGAGCTGCGGTTCTACCACCACAACGCCAACCGGGCGCTCGGCCTGGAGGAGGTGCTGCGCGGCCTGCCGGCCTGCCTGCGCGGCGTCTCCGCCGACGAGGTCCGGGCGATGCAGGAGCAGCTGCGCAGCGAGGTGCCCGAATTCGTCAGTCTCAGCGACACCGAGCCCCGGCGGAGGTAGGCGGAGCCGCGGCCAGGCGGTCGGACTCGTACCGTACGACCGTCAGCAGCAGTACGGTCACACCGAGCGCGGTGACGGCCGCGAACTGGTTGACCACGAACGTGAAGACCTGCCCGACCAGCAGGTTGACCAGCAGCGACAGGCGGAGCAGCCGGAACGCCCCCGCCCGGTTCCGGCCCAGTCGCAGCAGCGCCCCGGCGGCGAGCACGGACGACACCACCGCCGAGACCGCCACTGCCAGCGAGGCACCGAGTTCCGGGTCGCGGACGAGGTCACCGGTCAGAGCCTCACCGGCAGCGCCGATCATCGTGACGAAGGGCAGCGCGATGACTCCGCCGACGCTGACCGCCACCAACCGGGCCCGGCGGCCCGGGGTCAGCGTGGCCCGGATGAGGTCCACGACTGCCTGCCGGCGCTCGTCCCAGGCGTCGCGCCGGAGGGGCACCGCGGCGAGCAGCTGGGCCACCGCCCGGTCGGCTTCCCGGTCGGAGCCCTCGACCAGCTGGGCCGCGGCGGCGTGCTGCCGGGCGGTCAGCCCCGTGGTGACCCCGGCGGCGGCCAGCTGCGCGGCCTCGGCGGTGCGCTGGTCCGGCGAGGCCGGGCCGCGGCGGACCCGCCCGGTGAGCACGGCCGGCGCCGCGAAGGCGAGGTAGATCAGGCCGGCGGCCGGCTGATAGAAGTAGTCGGTCTGCGCGGTGACGAACTTGCCGACCTCGTCGATGAACAGCCCGAAGCCGACGCCGCCCAGCACGGCCGCGCCCAGCCGCCCCGGCCGCCCGGCGAGGGCCAGTGCGGCGCCGAGGCCGGCCAGCATGAGCAGACCGCCCCAGAGCACGTGCGCGATGTGCAGCCCACCGCCGCCCAGCTGGGGATAGCCGGTGGCCGCGAGGAAGCCGCGGGTGATCAGGACCGTCGCGATGCCCGACAGCAGCAGCACCCGCAGGTGCGGCACCGCGGCGTCGGATCGCACGAGCGAGGCTCGGACACTTCCCATGCCTGCGAGCCTCGCCCGCGGCGCGGCGGCGAGCCATCCGGTCATCCCCGGAGACGACCCCGGTAAGACCCCGAGGGCGCGGTCGGGCCGGCCTCAGAAAGGTGCGGGCCCGCGGCCGACCAGCGACATCAGCACCTGGGTGGCCAGCAGCTTGCGGACGCCGGTCACGGCGACCTCGCCGATCTGGTCGTAGGGCAGCTCCAGCTGCAGCCCCTCGGTCGCGTTACGGATCTCCGTGCTGACCTCGTTGGGCCGGAACGTGCCGCTCCAGCCGTTGAGGTTCCCCCGGTTGTTGGTGCCGAGCGAGGCCATGCCGGTGACGCGTGCGCCGTCGACGAGGATCAGCGTTGCCGGACCCGAGTAGGTCGTCATGTCGTAAACCGTAGCGGCTCGCCGCATTTGCGGTACCCACGGGTTGCGCCTGAACGAGCGCTAAAGATGGACCAGGCCGGTGTCCGTGGTGTTGAGCCGCCGTACGCCGTCGGGGGTGCAGACCACGATGTCCTCGATGCGGGCCCCGTGCGCGCCGGCCCGGTAGATGCCGGGCTCGACGGAGAACGCCATGCCTTCCCGCAGGGCGTCGGTGTTGCCCGCGACGATGTACGGGTCCTCGTGCGTCTCCAGCCCGATCCCGTGACCGGTGCGGTGCAGGAACAGCTCCCCGTAGCCGGCCTGCTCGATGGGGCCGCGCGCGGCGGCGTCCACTGCCTCGGCGCTCACCCCGGGTCGGACCGCGGCCACCGCGGCCCGCTGGGCGTCCTGGAGCACGGCGTAGTAGTCGGTGAAGTCCGCGGGCGCCGACGGCCCGATGACGTACGTGCGGGTGCAGTCGGAGCAGTAGCCGCTCGGCATCGTGCCGCCGATGTCGACGACCACCGGGTCGCCGCGTTCGATGATCCGGGAGCCGCTGCTGTGGTGCGGGCTGGCGGCGTTCGGGCCGGCCGCGACGATGACGAAGTCGGTGCGGGCGTGCCCGGCGTCGCGGATGGCCACGTCGATGTCGGCGGCGACCTCGGCCTCGGTGCGGCCCGGGCGCAGCCAGCGGTGCATCCCGCGGTGCACCTCGTCGATGGCCGCCCCGGCCTCGGCCAGCGCCGCGATCTCCGCGGGTGACTTCACCGCCCGCAGCGATCCGGTCGCCCGGCCGGCCTCCACCCAGCGCAGACCGGGCCGCAGGCGTTGCAGGGGGAGCAGGTGGGCGGCGGGCATCGCGTCCACGACGCCGACCACCCCGGCTGTGTCCGGCAGCGCGCCGGCCAGCAGCCCGGCGGCGTCACCGCCGTCGGGATGGTCGGTCAGCCGGAGCCGCAGGTCACCGAGCGCGGCCTCGGCGGCGGCCCGCTCCAGCCGGGGGACGATCAGGGTGGCCTCGCCGGCAGCCGGCAGCACCAGGCAGGTGAGCCGTTCCAGCGGCATCGCCTCGTACCCGGTGAGATGGCGCAGGTCCGGGCCGGGTGTGACCAGCAGGGCCGTCCAGCCCTGCCGGGTCACTTCCCGGCGGGCCCGGTCCAGCCGGCGGTGCAGTTCCTCAGCTGTCCACAGCACCCGCCCACGGTAGCCCTGCCGGCCGGAGCTGCGGTGTCAGCGCCTGCTCGGACAGGCTGCCGTCCGCACGGTCGATGAGCTGCGCCGTGCTCCGCGCCCAGGTGGTCAGCGCCGCCACGGGTACGCCGTACGGCGGCGCCGCCGCGTAGTCCTCGATCCGGTCCGCCGCCCGCCGCAGCAGCCGGGCCGCGCCCTCGGTGTTGCCCCGGCGGGCGTGGGTCAGGCCGACGGCGAGCTGGGCCAGGCCCCGCCAGAACTCGCGTTCCGGCCGGCCCGACGCCTTCCAGGCCCCTTCGAGCACCTCGTGGGCGTGGAACGGCCGCCCGGCATCGAGCAGGCGCTGGGCCTCGCGCAGCGCCTCCACGGGCGGCAGGACCAGGTCGTCGGGCGTGGTCGGCACGCCGGGCATCCCCTTGGGCAGCGGCCGGCCCAGCCCGTCGCGGGGCCGGGCGTTGCGGGGCCGCCCGGCGGCGTCTCGATCACGTGCCTGAGGCCCGGTGGCCGGTTCGCTCGGTTCCATACTGCGATTCTTCCCCAGCCGCCGGTCCGGCGCGGCGCTGGTCGAGCCCGGAGAGCCGGTAGGCCAGGCGGCGGCGGAACGCCGGGATCCGGGCGAGCGTGGACAGCAGCGCGTTGCGGACGGGGCGCAGCGGTGCCGGCACGGTCGCCAGCCGGGTCAGCTGCGAGGCGAAGCCCACCACGGCCTGGGCCACGGGACGGCGCTCGGCCGCGTACCGGTCGAGGGGTGCCTCGGAGCCGGACCGCAACGCCTCGGTGAGGGCGCCGGCCAGCGCGAGGCCGTCCTTGAGGCCGAGGTTCATGCCCTGGCCACCGGCCGGGCTGTGCACGTGGCCGGCGTCGCCGGCCAGCAGGACCGGCCCGGCGCGGAAGGTGTCCGCGACGCGGTGATGGACGCGGAACCGGGAACCCCAGACCACGTCGGCGACCCGCGCGGGGGAGCGGGCCGGCCCGCGGTGGTCCAGCAGGGACTGCACGTAGGCGGTGTCCGGGTGCTCGGGGGCGTCGTCGACGGCGGCCACCAGGCGGACCGTGCCGTCGGGCAGCGGCGCCCAGACGAGCAGGCCGGCGCTGGAGAAGTACAGCACGACCTCGTCGCGGGGCGGTCCCCCGTCGACCTTCACGTCGGCCAGGGTGAACGACTCGCCACCGGAGGACGGGTTCCCGAAGCCGATGCCGGCCAGCTCGCGGATCGTGCTGTGCATCCCGTCGGCGGCGACCACGTAGCGGGCGGTCACGCTCTCGCCGTTGGCGAAGGTCACCGTGCCGCCGGACAGGCCGACGGCCTCGTAGCCGCGCAGGACCCGGCCACCGGCGGCCACCAGGCGGTCGTGCAGCACGGCCTCGGTGGTCGACTGCGGCACCATCAACGCGTACGGGAAACGGGTCGGCAGGCCGGCGAACGAGATCGGGACCAGGGTGCGGTCGCGGTCGCGGATGGTGAAACGCGGCGCCGGGATGCCGGCCGCGGCCAGCGGGACGGCCGCGCCGATCCGGTCGAGCACTTCGAGGGTGTGTGCGTGCACCACGGCGGCCCGGCTGGTGTGCGCGGCGGTCGCGGCGCGGTCGACGACCGTGACGTCGACCCCGGCCCCGGTGAGGGCGGCGGCCGTGGCCAGGCCCACGGGACCAGCGCCGACGATCAGGACATCGGTGGTTGCGGGGAGCATCGGAGTCA
This sequence comes from Actinoplanes sp. NPDC004185, assembly GCF_053603475.1. Taxonomy (NCBI): domain Bacteria; kingdom Bacillati; phylum Actinomycetota; class Actinomycetes; order Micromonosporales; family Micromonosporaceae; genus Actinoplanes; species Actinoplanes sp. NPDC004185. The sequence goes on from NZ_JBSGFR010000057.1 coordinate 4,876, forward strand.
CCTGCCAACGTTTGTTTGCCAACATCTGTTGACCTGAAGGTAGCCCTCCTCGGCGCGCGGGTCAACAGGTGTTGGCATACACTTGTTGGCATGAGCGAAGAACGACCACGGCGGTCCGACGGGACCCGGGCGGCGATCCTGCGCGCGGCCCGGGAGCGGTTCGCCGCCGACGGGTACGAGCGGGCCACCATCCGGGCCATCGCGGCGGACGCGGCCATCGACCCGTCGATGGTGATGCGCTACTACGGCACCAAGGAACGCCTGTTCGCCGCGGCGGCCGAGTTCGATCTGCGGTTGCCGGAGCTGTCCGGCGTACCGGTGGACGACATCGCCGCCCTGCTCGTCGGCCACTTCCTGGACCGCTGGGAGGGCGACGAGACGCTGATGGCGCTGCTGCGGGCCGGCGTGACCAACCCGGCCGCCGCCGAGCGCATGCGGGAGATCTTCGCGGCCCAGCTGGGCCCGCTGGCCGAGCGGATCGCCCCGGACCAGCCGCACCTCCGGGCCGGGCTGGTGTCCAGCCAGGTGCTCGGGCTGGCGCTGTGCCGGTACGTGCTCAAGCTGCCCCCGGTGGTCGCCATGGGACGGGCCGACCTCATCGCCTGGCTCACCCCGACCGTGCGGCAGTACCTGCTCGGCCCGCCGCCCGTGGGGCCGAAGGTCCCGGAAGGTACGGCAGTGCGGCACTGATCACGGGCGGGGTTCGCGGCTGGAATAGGGGTGTAGCCAACGAACTCGGAAAGGACGTGGACGCCATGACCGCCGTCCAGCACCGCACCACCCGGGTCTCCCGCGAGACCGGTGGCACGACCGTCACGGAGTCCCGTCGCAGCAAGGCCACCCGCTTCACCCTCGCCGGACTGCGTCTGGCGCTGGGCTGGGTGTTCCTGTGGGCGTTCATCGACAAGCTGTTCGGTCTGGGTCTGGCCACCCCGGACAAGGGGGCCTGGATCAACGGTGGCAGCCCGACCAAGGGCTTCCTGGGCAACGCGGTCGCGGGCCCGTTCGAGGGTGTCTACCACTCCATCGCCGGTGCGGCCTGGGCCGACTGGCTGTTCATGCTCGGTCTGGCCGGGATCGGCATCGCTCTGATCGCTGGTATCGGTATGCGTCTGGCCGCGGCCGCTGGTGGTCTGCTGCTGGTGCTCATGTGGACCGCGGTCCTGCCCCCGGAGAACAACCCGTTCATGGACGACCACCTCATCTACGCCGGTGTCCTGGCCGTGCTCGCCCTGACCGCTGCCGGTGACACCCTGGGCCTGGGCAAGATGTGGGCGCGGCTGCCGCTGGTGCAGCGCCTGCCCTGGCTCAAGTAACCCCCGATCCCGCACGACCGGGCGGCACCCACCACGGGTGCCGCCCATTAGGCTGCCGCGGATGGAAGCCCCGACATCCCCCACAGTGGAGTCCGGATGGGCCGAGGATCCGGACGTCGCGCCCCATCTCGTGCTGCGCGGGCCGGTCGACCGGGCCCGCGCCGCGACGATGGTGACGGCCGCGGGACGCCCGGTGCTGGTGGTTCCGGCCCCGGACGACGGCGAGCCCGGCTTCGTCAGGGCAGTCGACCTGACCACCGGCGCGGTGCTGCCGGACCGCTCAGGACTGCGCCGTGAGCAGCACGACTCCCTGGCGCTGGGCGCGGGTGGCCTGGTCGCGACCGCGGGCCGGCCCAGCGGAACCGTCGTCGTCCGGGACGCGGTGACGGGTTCACCGGTCGGCGTCCCGCTGCCGCTGAAACCCCGGGGCATCTCCCTCGCCGTGCTCGACGGGCGGCCGGTCGTGATCGCCGCCGGATCCGGCCTGGCGGTCCACGACGTCCAGACCGGCGCGCCGATCGCCCGGCACGGCCGCCGCAACGGCTGGTGCCTCACCGAGTTCCAGGGCCGGCACCTCCTCGTGGCGCAGGAGTCGGCCACCTCCCTGCGGCTGTACGACGCACTGACCGGGGAGCCGTACGGGCAGCCGTTCAGCTGTGACTTCTCTGGGTCCGTCTTCCGGATGGCGGCGGTGGACCACGACGGCCGCATGCTGGTCGCCTTCCTCGATCATCACGCCGCCTGCAAGGTCTCACTGTGGGACGTGACCACCGGTGCGGCGCTGCCCACGGCGCCACCGTTCGACGACGTCCAGGAGATCGATGTCGCGACGGTGCACGGACGGCCGCTGCTGCTCGTCGCCCGCTCCGGCAAGGCGGCCTCACCACTGACCCTGTGGGATCTGGCCACCGGGCAGCAGGTCTTCCCGGACTGCTTCGCCGGATATCACGGCCATTGCGCGCGGGTGGCGCTGGGCAGCCTCGCCGACGGCTTCTTCGCGGTCACCGTCGATCGGGACGGCTCGTCCGCGCTGTGGGTGTGCTCATCGCGGGGGACCCGGCGGACCGCGCTGACAGACGGCGGTGTGTCGCGGACAGCCCTGGGCGAGGTCGGCGGCTCGGCCACGGTGGCGCTCGGCGGCGCCGGCGGAGCACTGCGCCTGTTCGACGCGCGGACCGGTCAGGAGTTCAGCAGCCCCTTCTACGGCGGATCACCGGACGACAGCGTCATCGGTGCCACGGGCGACGTCGGTCGGGCCGTCGTCCTGCAGCGCGGGCGGCCCATGCGCCTGTGGGACGTCGAGGCCGGCGTTCCGGTGGCCCGGCTGGAACGGTCCGCCGACCGGATCGCCGCCGGCGAGGTGGCCGGGCGCAGAGTGTTCGCCCTCGTCACCGGCGGCCGGGACGGCGGGGCCGGCCTCAGTGTCTGGGATGCCGATGCCCAGGCGCTGGTCGCCGAGGTCACGCTGGCGCACACCACGGCCGACGACGACCCGGCCGGCGTGGTGTTCACCCGGATCGACGGCCGCGCGGCGGTGGCCCTGGCGCTCGGCCGTACGGTCCGATCGTGGGACGCCCTCACCGGTGAACCGCTGGGCCGGCCGTACCGCGGGGCGGCCGCGTCCGTGTCGACGATCGCCGCCGGCTGGATCGGCGACCGTGCGGTGCTCGTTACCGGCGGCCGGGACAACGCGGTGCACCTGTTCGACCCCGCCACCGGCGCGCCCGTCGTGCCGCCCATGGCCGGCCACTCCCAGGGACTGACCGCCCTGGCCGTCGGCACCGTGGCCGGCCGGACCGTGGTGGCCTCGGGAAGCTGGGACAAGACCGTACGCGCCTGGGACGCCGCCACCGGTGCCTGCGTCGGCGGGCCGTGGAGCGGCCACGGCGATCGCATCGTCGCCGTGCACGTCACCGAGCGGGACGGCGAACCGGTCGTGGTGTCCCACGCGGCGACCGGCCCACCGCGCCTGTGGCGACTGCGCGCACCGGCCGCGAGCAGCGGACACACCGACGCCGTCCACACCGTCGCCGCCGGCCGGTGGCAGGGCCGCCCGGTGTTCGCCTCCGGTGGCGCCGACCGGACCGTGCGCCTGTGGGACGCGGCCACCGGGCAGGCCCTCGGCCCGGTGCTGACCGGCCATGCCGCGGAGGTCACGCACGCCGCCTTCACCGGCCCGGACCGCGACGTCCTCGTCACCGGCGACGGGAACGGGGTGCTGTTGCGCTGGCAGGTCCACGCCGGTGTTCCTCGGAGCAAGCCGCTGGCCCGGCTGGACCGGCCGCTCGCCGGGATCAGCTCGGCCGAGGTGGGTGGTCGCGCGGTGGTGGGGACCGGTACGGCGGACGGTGTCCTGCGGATCTGGGACGCCGTGACGGGCGAGCCCGTCGCCGAGTTGCACCCCGGCGCAGACCTGCGGGTGAGCCGCACCGACCTGGGCGTGCTCGACGGGCGGCTCGTCGCCCTGACGATCGGCTACGACAGCACCGGTGACTGCGACAGCCCGACGCTGACCCTGTGGGACGTCGCCGCCGGCGAACCGCTGTACGAGCCCATGACCGTGCCGGAGGAGTGCGAGGTCGGGACGCTGGCGATGCTGGACGGGCGGCTCGTGGTCGTCCAGGGCATCGACGCCGCCGCGGGTGGCCCGCAGTACCACCCGGAAGAGGCCGCCGACATCCAGGTGATCGACGTCGCCACCCGCACGGTGCTCAGCCGGCACCGGCCGGAGCGGGGCTGGAGCTACCGGGCCACGACCGCCCCGGGCGCCGTCGTGCTGGTCACGGCCGAGGACTCGGTCGTCGGGGTGAACGCGTACGGGACCGGCGGACCCGGGAAGTTCCGGTACGACGGGCACCGCGAGTTCGTGAGTTGCGTGGCCACCGCCGACGTCGCCGGGCGCACGATCGTGGCGTCCGGCGACCGCGGCAACGCCCTGCACTTCTGGGACGCGGACACCTGCGAACGCCTCCGCTGACGCCGCTGCCGGGCCCCGCGTGGTCGCACGAGTATCCGGGCCCGGGACGGGTAGACCGGGTTCGTCAGGAGGTGGGCCATGGTTGACCGGATCGCCGAGCCGTGGGGGCCGCGCACGCCGTACGGGCCGGGGGAGGCCTGGCCGGTGCGCGTCGACACGTTCCTCGACGGTGATCTCACCGAGGCTGACGTCGACGCCTGGCGGCAGAGCGCCTCGGTGCTGCACGCCAACGGCGACGCCATGGACATCGCCGTCAAGGACGGCCGGATCGCCGGGGTGCGCGGCCGGGCGGTCGACCGGATCAACCACGGTCGACTCGACCCAAGGACCTGTACGGCTGGCAGGCCAACAACAGCCCCGACCGGCTGACCCGGCCGCTGGTCCGCGAGGGCGGGAAGCTGGTCGAGAGTGACTGGGACACCGCCATGGGCCGCATCGTCGAGCGGTCGCGGCAGCTGCTCGACGGCCCGGGCGGGTGGGGGCACTTCGGCTTCTACACCTCCGGCCAGTTGTTCCTGGAGGAGTACTACACGCTCGCGGTGATCGGCAAGGCCGGCCTCGGCACCCCGCACATGGACGGCAACACCCGCCTGTGCACCGCCACCGCCGCCGCGGCGATGAAGGCGAGTTTCGGCGCCGACGGCCAGCCCGGCTCGTACACCGATGTCGACTCCTGCGACGCGATCGCCCTGTGGGGGCACAACGTCGCCGAGACGCAGACCGGGTTGTGGAGCCGCATGCTGGATCGCCGCCGCGGGCCCAACCCGCCCGCGATGCTGGCGGTCGACCCCCGGGTCACCCCGGTCGCCCGGGAGGCCGATGTGCACCTGGCGGTGCGGGCCGGCACGAACGTGGCCCTGGTCAACGGCCTGCTGCGCGAGATCATCCGGCGCGGCTGGCACGACCGGGCGTACGTCGGCCGGCACACCATCGGGTTCGACGAGCTCTGCGCGACCGTCGACAGATATCCGCTCGACCGTGTCGCCCGGATCTGCGATGTGCCGGTGGCGCGGCTGGAACGCGCCGCGGAGCTGCTGGGCACCTCGCAACGCCTGCTGTCGACGGTGCTGCAGGGCTTCTACCAGTCCAACCAGGCGACGGCCGCCGCGTGCGGGGTCAACAACCTGCACCTGATCCGCGGCATGATCGGCCGGCCGGGCGCCGGGCTCTACCAGATGAACGGCCAGCCCACCGCGCAGAACACCCGCGAGACCGGCGCCGACGGCGACCTGCCCGGCCCGCGCAACTGGAACAACGAGGAGCACATCGAGCAGCTCGCGCAGCTGTGGAACGTCGAGCCCGGCACCATCCCGCACTGGGCCCCGCCGACCCACGCCATGCAGATCTTCCGGTACGCCGAGCAGGGCTCCGTCAAGCTGCTGTGGATCACGGCCACGAACCCGGCGGTGTCGCTGCCCGAGCTGGCCCGGATCCGGCGCATCCTGGCCGCCCCCGAGCTGTTCGTGGTGGTGCAGGACCTGTTCCTGACCGAGACCGCCGAGCTGGCCGACGTGGTCCTGCCCGCCGCCACCTGGGGCGAGAAGCTGGGCACCTTCACCAACGCCGACCGCACCGTGCACCTGAGCGAGAAGGCCGTGGACCCGCCCGGGGAGGCCCGGGCCGACCTGGACATCTTCCTCGACTACGCCCGCCGGATGGACTTCCGCGACCGCGACGGCGACCCGCTGATCACCTGGCAGGGGCCCGAGGACGTGTTCGAGGCCTGGAAGAAGTGCTCGGCCGGCCGGCCGTGCGACTACACCGGCATCACCTACGGCAAGCTCCGCGGCGGCAGCGGCATCCAGTGGCCGTGCGACGGCGACCACCCGGAGGGCACCGAGCGCCTCTACACCGACGGTGTCTTCGCCACCGACCCAAGACCGGCCGTACCCCGCAGCTCGACGCGGCCGCGCCCGACGCCTGGGTGGAGCTGAACGCCGGCGACGCCGCCCGGCTGGGCATCGCCGAGGGCGACGTCGTCGGCATCGCGTCGCCGCGCGGCGCGATCCGGGTCCGGGCCCGGATCGGCCGGGTCCGGCCCGGCGTGGTCTTCGTGCCGTTCCACTACGGCTACTTCGACGTCGACCCGGCCGACCGGACGCCCCGGGCCGCGAACGAGCTGACCCTCACCGCCTGGGACCCGGTGTCCAAACAACCGATCTTCAAGGTCGCCGCGGTACGCGTGGCCAGGCTCGCGGACGGTGGCGGCACCCCGGCCCCGGCCCCGACCATCGGCGGCAGTGCCCCGCTCGACGACACCGTGCCCGCCACGACCGGCGGTCCCGCGGCCGAGGCGACCTCACGAACCGAGGGGGACTGACCGATGCACCTGGCCCACTACCTCGGACTCCTGCACCGGGCCCAGCTCGACCTGGCCGACGCCTTCCGGCAGGTGGCCACGGCCCACGCCGCCGAGCCCGACATCTTCCACCTGTGCCGGCAACAGGCCGTCGTCTGCGACCGCCACGCCGAGAAGCTGCAACCGTTCGCCCGGAGCTACGCCGAGGAGGCGCCGGAGGAACCCGACCGGCTGCACTCGGAGCTGTTCGGCGGCACCCGTACCGGGGGCATCGGCCTGCTGCGCGATCTGCAGGACCTGTACCTGATGGCCGCCGGGTGCGACATCTGCTGGACGGTCGTCGGCCAGGCCGCCCGCGGCGCCCGCGACGACGACCTGCGCCAGGTGGTGCAGGACTGCGAGGACGAGACCGCGATGCAGCTCAAGTGGCTACGGACGCGGATGAAGGCCGCCGCCCCGCAGGCGCTGGTGGTGGCCGGCTGAAAGCCGGCTCAGCTCGCGAGGTGGCGTTGCCGCCGGGCGGTCACCGCCGGACGGTCGGCCGTTTCCTCCTCGGGACGGACCGGCACGCGCAGGCTGAGGCCGGCGACCGCCGAACTCAGCGTCCGCACCAGCTGCCGGTGCCGGTGGGCCGGATCCTCGGCCCGGGCGGACATCAGCGGGCGCAGGCCGGCGGGAAGCGACGCGGCGAGCCCGGCCGGGGTGGTGCCGCGGCAGTAGGCATTGAGCTGCTCGAGGGTCACGCGGGTGTAGAAGGCGGCGTCCGGCTCACTGACGTGCAGCTCGTCGGCGACATCCCGGATGAGCTGCTGAGCTGAGCCGGCCCCGCCGGTGTGCTCCCGGCGAGCGGTCACGACGAGACCGACCTCGGCCGGCAGCTGCCGGGCCAATCCCAGGTACGCCGGATCGGGAAGGACGTTCCGCAGCGCGTGCATGACGGCTCGGATGACGCGTCCGGTGTGGTTACGGCCGTACAGGCGAGCGCGTATCCGGAGCTCGGTCACCAGGTCATCGCGATGCATGATCACCGTCTTTCCGGATTCAGCTTGGGCCGACCGGATTACCCCACCACTCCGGCTCCAAACCGACAGGACCCGCTCCTCCGGCGCCCGCCGGGGCCGGCAGTGCCACGGGACACCGGGGACGGGCACGGGATCGATAGGCTGCAGTGACCGACTGTCGATGTCCGGGCCGGTGACCGGGGAGGTGTGGGGCGATTCTCGACGTGGTTCAGCTGGTGGTCGTGGTGTCCGGCGTGGCCCGGCCCGCGGTCTCGTTCTCCGCCCTCGAGGCCGGCCCCACTGCGGTGCTCGCCGACGCGCCGACCGCCACGGCGCTGGCCCGTACGGTGGCCGGCCTGGCGCAGCCGCTGTCCGGACGGGTCCTGGTCGGCGACCGCGACGTCACCGAGCTGCCGCCCGGCCGCCGGCAGATCGGGTACGTGCCCCGCGGCGGAGCCCTCCTGCCGCACCTGACCGTCCGGCAGAACATCGAGTATCTGGTCTGGCGGCAGGAGTCGGTGCGCGAGATCGTCCGCGGCTGGGCGTCCACCTTGATCTACCAGCTCGAGCTCGGGCCGGTGCTGGAGCAGCGACCGCACGAGATCACCGCGCAGCAGCGGATGCGCGGCGCCCTGGCCCGGGCGGTCGTCTCGATGCCCGAGGCGCTGGTCCTCGAACGGCCCGACCCCGCTGTCTGCGGCCCGCTGGACGATCTGCTGGCCCGGATCGAGTCGCCGGTCTCCGCCGCCCCGGCCACGGTTGTCTTCGGTGATCGGCAGTCAGCCCCCGAGGGTGCCCTGACTGTGGCGGTGACACCGTGACGAGCCGGCGCACCGTCCTGGGTGGAGCGCTCGGCGCCGTCGTCGCCGGGACCACCGGCTGCGGCCGACCCCGGCGGCCGGTGCAGGTCGCCGTGGTGTGGAGCGGCGGGGAGCTGGTCCGGTTCCGCGAGGTCGTCCGCCAGTATCCGCAGCCGGTCGACGTGATCAGCACCCGCAACGACATCGACGCCTTCCTCAGCGCCCGCTACCGGGCCGGCAACCAGCCCGACGTGGCGATCGTGCCGCAGATCAGCCTGATCGCCGACTACGCCCGGCGGGGCTGGCTGCAGCCGGTGCCGCAGGAGGTGACGCAGCGGTTCACCGACCAGTGGCGGGCCATGGTCACCGTGGACGGGCGGCAGTACGGCGCCTGGGTGAAGGCCGCGCACAAGTCGCTGGTCTGGTACCACCCCGACCGCCTGCCCGCACCGCCCGCCACCTGGGCCGAGTTCGTGTCGCTGGTCCGCGGTCTCGCCTCCGGCCGGCCCGCCCCGCTGGCCCTGGGCGCGGCGGACGGCTGGGTCCTCACCGACTGGCTGGAGAATCTGCTCATCGGTTTCGCCGCGTCCGGCGAATACCAGGGCCTCGTGGACGGCACCGAGCCCTGGGACGGCCCGCTGGTGCGCACCGCGCTCACCCAGCTCGCCGCGGTCTGGTCGATCCCCGGCGCGTTCCCGGACGGGATCGGCCGCGCCCTGATCACCCAGAACGAGGAGTCGGTCATCCAGGTGACCGAGGGCCGCGCCGCGATGATGGTCGAGGGTGACTTCGTCGCCGCCGTCGCGGACAGGTTCCGCCCGCCCGGGGCGCCGTCCCTGGCCGCCGCGCGGTTCCCGGCCGGGCCCCGGGCGCTACCGCTGCTGGTGGCCGGGGACGCCGCGATGGTGTTCGCCGGCTCGAGCGCCGGCGGTGAGCTGGTGGAGTGGCTGACCCGGCGGGACTCGTTCCGGCCGTGGATCACCGCCGGCGGCTACCTGTCGCCGAACACCCTGATCCTGCCGGACGCGTACGGCCCGGCGGCGGCCCGGGCGGCCGAGCTGCGCGATCCCGCGGGCGCCCTGCAGTTCGACCTGTCCGATCAGCTGCGCGGCTCGCTCGGCGGCCCGGACGGGCTGGGCAGCTGGAAGATCCTGCAGGACTTCCTGGCCGAGGTGAGCCGGCCCGACGCCGTCGACCGGGCCTGCCGGCGACTGGTCCGGGCGGCCGCCCAGGCCCGGCGGGAGGCCGGCTCGTGACGGAGCCGGTACGCACCCGGACGGCCGCGGCCCGGCTGCTCGGGGAGACGGTGGTCATCGACGACGTCGGTCCGGGCCGGCGCAGCCGGGCGTACCCGAGCGGCGGATTCGCCTCGATGCTGCTGACCCCGATCGCCCTGCTGCTGGGCGGCATCCTGCTGTGGCCGGTCTCCCGGACGGTGCAGGCGAGCCTGACCGGCCCGGACGGCCGGTGGGTGGGCCTGGAGAACTTCCGCACCGCCCTGGCCGCGGAGGGCACCTGGGAGGTGCTGGGCCGCACGGTGTTGTGGGCGGCGGTGGTCCCGGTCGTGGTGATCACCCTGGGCTGCCTGCTGGCCGCGTCGCGCCGCACCGGCACGCTGCTGTTGCTCGCGCCGATGGCCTTGCCGCTGGTCGTCACCGGCGTGATGTTCCGGCTGTTCTACGACCCCGACCCGGCCCGGGGCGCCGGCACCGCGGTGCTGACGGCCCTGGCCGGCCTGTTCGGGGTGCCCGCCGACGCGGCGCCGGCCTGGCTGGGCTCCGGCCTGATCACGGTCGCGCTCATGTCGGCGTTCGTGTGGGCCTGGATCGGCCTGCCCGTGGTGGTGTTCCGGGCGGCCCTGGACGCGCTGCCGGCCGACCTCTCCGACGCGGTCCGGGCCGGCGGCGGCGGACGGCTCGACGTCTTCCGCGACGCCCTGTGGCGGCCGTTGCTGCGGCGCACCGCGGCCATCGTGTTCGCCCTGGTGGCGCTGGGCACGGCCCGGGCGTTCGACCTGATCCTGGTGATGGCGCCGGGCTCCAGCCTGGACGAGGCGGCCAACCTCGCGGTCCGGGTGTGGCAGACCTCGGGCAGCGCCACCACCGGACCGGCCGCCGCCCTCAACACCCTGTGGCTGGTCGCGCTCGGCATCGGCGTCGTGGCCGCGGCGATCGGCGGGCGGCAGGCGTGGCCACCGCCCACGCTGGAGGACACGCCCGTGCGTACGGTGGCCGACCGCACCCGGTCGCCGGTCCGCCGGGCCCTGCCGGTCCTCGTCGCCCTGCTCTGGGCCGTGCCGGTGCTCGCCCTGGTGGCCACCTCGCTGCACTCACCGCGCGAGGCCGCCACCCAGGGCTGGTCCGCCGCGTCGTTGCGGCTCAGCTCCTACGTGGACGTCCTCACCCAGCAGGAGGTCATCCGCTCGTTCGGCTTCACCGCCCTGCTCGCCGTATCCGTGACAGTGCTGGTGATCATCGTGGCGTTGCCGGCCGGGTACGCCCTGGCCCGGCTGCGGCCGCCCGGTACGGCGGCCGCCGGGGCTCTGCTGGTCGCCGCGTCGGCGGTCCCGGTGCAGGTGGTGGCCGGTCCGATCAACGAGGTGCTGGAACGCGTGGGGCTGGCCGGCACCGGCGTCGGCCTGGGGCTGGTGCACGTGGCGCTCGGCGCGCCGTTCGCCGTCCTGGTGCTGCGCAACGCACTCGCCGACGTGCCCGGCGCCCGGATCCGCGCGGCCCGCACCGCCGGCCGGCGCGAGTGGGGCGTGCTGTGGCGCACGGTGCCCGCCGCGGTGCCGGCCATCATCGCGGTGGCCGTGCTGGAGTTCGTCCAGGTGTGGAACGACTTCGTGGTCGGGCTGCTGTTCGGCGGCTCGGGCACGCCGCTCGGGCTGATGTTGTTCGGCCAGACCCGGCAGTTCGTCTCCAACAGCGGCACCCTGGCCGCGTTCGCGCTGCTCGCCTCGGTGCCGCCGCTGGTGATCATCGTCCTCGCCCGCCGTCAGGTGATCGCCGGCCTGGTGTCGGGGGCGGTGCGATGAGCCACCAGCCCGGACCGCCCCGGGCGACCCGGCCCTGGCAGTGGGTGCTGACCCTGTCGATCGCCGTCGGCTCGGTGGTGGGCGGCATCGCCAGCAACATCCTGGCCGACATGATCGACCCCGATCTGGGCGCGATCACCTGGATCGTCGCCGCGGGCGGCGTCCTGATCGCCGGGGTGCTCGCCACGGTCGAGGTGCGCAGCCGCCGGGCGCTGCAGGCCGGCGCGGCGGTCGAGCCGCCTCCCGCGGTGCCGGTCCAGGAGGCCGGGGTCCCCACCGACCTGCCCGACACCACCGGTTTCGTGGGCCGGCGCACGGTGGTGGACTGGCTGGCCGGGTCCATCCGCGCCGAGCACGCCGTCGCCCTGCTGGGCCGGCGGGCGGTCGGCACCTCCGCCTGCGTCGTGCAGGCGGCCAACGCGGTCCGCAGCCACTACCCCGACGGCCAGCTCTACCTGGACCTCCGCAAGGTCGACCGGCGCGGTCCGGCCCGCTCGCTACGGCCCCGGGAGGTCGTCGACGCGCTGTGCCGCAAGGCCGGCATCGACGAGACCGCCCTGGGCCAGGCGGCCGACCTCGACGCGGCCGGCGCGCTGTTGCGCACCGCGCTCGGCGACCGCAGGATCCTGCTGGTCCTCGACAACGTCGACGCGCCGGAGCAGGTGCGGCCGCTGCTGCCGCCGGCTCGGCGCAGCCGGCTGCTGATCGCCGGCAGCACCACCCTGAACGGGCTCGAAGGGGTCCGGGTCCGGCGGCTGGCCGAGCCGTCCGCCGACGACGCGGTGGAGCTGTTCGTGGCGGCCGCGCGGGACGCCGGTTCGGTGCGCCGCGGCCTGCCGGCCGAGCCGAGCGTCCGGCACATCGTGGAGCTGGCCGGCCGGCAACCGCACGCGGTCCGGGTGCTCGGCTCGTGGCTGGCCGCGCAGGGCTGGTCGCCGCAGGACCTGCTGGCCGCGCTGCGCCACGGGCTGGCCAACGACCGGGTCGACGCCACGCTGACGCTGCTGGCCAGCCGGGACCGGGCGTACGCGGGGCTCGGCGCCGACACCCGGCGCCTGGTCCGGCTGCTCGCGCTGGTGCCGCAGCCGCTGAGCCGCAACGCCGTGGCCGCGCTGACCGGCACCAACCGCGGGCACACCGACCGGATGCTCGACCAGGCGGCCGACAGCGCGTTCGTCACCGTGACCCCCGACGGCCGGTACAGGCTGCGGCCGCTGCTGGCCGCGTACGCCCGGGTGCACCTGCTCTGCGACGAGCCGCCGCGGCGCCGGGTGGCCGCGCTGGCCCGGCTGGTGCGCTACCTGGCCCGGCAGGCCGAGCGCTACGCCGAGGCCGTGCTGCCCGACCAGCCGGCGGGCGCCGAGCCCGGCGACGACTGGTTCGGCCGGCACGAGGCGCTGCTGCGGACGCTGATCTGTGAACCGTGGGGCCGTCCGGGCGCGCTGCCGGGCGAACCGCCGCGCCGGATGCGCCGCTGGTGGCTGCGGCTCGCGGTCGCCCTCTGCACCTGGTACGCGTCCGCCGGCCGGCTCGACGACTGGGCCGCGGTCTGCCGGGCGGTGCTGCACAGCCCGGTCGCCCGCCACTCGGCCGCGGTCGCGGGCTGGGCGCACAACGAGCTCGGCGCGGTCTACCGGTGGCAGGGCGACCCGCACCGGGCCGCCGTCGAGCTGACCGCGGCGGTGGCGCTGCGGCACCGCCGGGGCGCCGCCCAGTCCCGGACCAACCTGGGTCTGGCCCTGCTCGACCAGGGCGACGTCGACGGCGCGGTGGACCAGCTCCAGCGGGCCCGCCAGCAGCGCTCCCCGAGCGACCGGGCCGGCCAGGCGCTCACCGAACTGGGCCTGGGCGTGGCGTTCCTGGCCCGCGAGGAGCCGCGGTTCGCCGGCCGTCACCTGATCCGCGCGGCCAACCAGTTCGAGGCCGTCGGCGACCGGCGCGGGTACGCCGCCGCCCTGACCAACCTCGCACTGGCCCAGTGGTGGCTCGGCGAACGCCTGGACGCGGCCCAGGCCTGGAGCGCGGCGCTGGAGTGCCACCCGGCCGTCAAGGACCGGCAGGGCCAGGCCGCCGCGCTGCTCAACGCCGGGGCCATCGTGGCCGCCGGGGCCGGCGCCACCGGTGCGGGCGCACCCGGCAGCCGGCGACGGGCGACCCAGGCACAGCAGCTGCTGCAGGAGAGCCTGCGGATCCGCCAGGCCGACGGCCGGCCGACCGGCCGCACCCGCCTCTACCTCGGGGACGTCGCGCAGCTCCTCGACGACCCCGACGACGCCCGGCAGCACTGGGAGGCGGCGGTCGAGGCCTGCGAGAAGGCCGGCGACGCGGACGGCGCCGAGGCCGCCCGGGCCCGCCTGTCGGAGAATTCCTGAACGAGTTCCGGTGGCGGTGTCGGATCGCGGCGCCGGTGTTCGTGGTACGGGTGAAGCGGCCGCCCACCAGGGGGCCCGGAGCACAGGAGATGATCGTCAGATGCAGTACCTGGTTTCCGTCATCGACGACAAGAGCAATCCCGGCCGCACCGACCGGGAGCCCGCCATCAGCGCGTTCAACGAACGACTGATCGCCGAGGGCCACTGGGTGTTCGCGGGCGGGCTGGCGGACACCGGCGCGGCCACGGTCATCGACAACCGGGGTGAGCAGGCGGTGTTCAGCGACGGGCCCTTCGTGGAGTCGAAGGAGTACCTCGCCGGCGTCTGGGTGTGGGAGGCCCCGGACCTGGACGTGGCGCTGCGGCTCGCCACCGAGGCGTCGAAGGTCTGCGATCGCAAGATCGAGGTGCGGCCGTTCCTGTGACTCCGCTCGCCGGCGAGGCGGTCGCCCGGGCCCACCGCGCGGAGTGGGCGCGGGTGGTCGCCGCCCTGACCAGACGGTTCGGTGATCTCGACATCGCCGAGGAGGCGGCGGCCGAGGCGTTCGCGACGGCCGTCGAGCGGTGGCCGGCCGAGGGCGTGCCCCCGAATCCCGGCGCCTGGCTCACCACCACCGCCAACCGCAAGGCCATCGACCGGATCCGGCGCGAGAACAAGCGCGACGACAAGCACAAGGAGGCCCAGCTGGTGTTCGACGACGAACCGCCGGAGCCTCTCGGTGCCATCGAGGACGAACGGCTCCGGCTGATCTTCACCTGCTGTCATCCGGCGCTCGCGATGGAGACCCGGATGGCGCTGACCCTGCGGATGGTCGGCGGCCTGACCATGCCCGAGATCGCCCGCGCGTTCCTGGTGCAGGAGGCCGCCATGGGGCAGCGGATCACCCGGGCCAAGGCCAAGATCAAGGCGGCCCGGATCCCGTACCGGGTGCCGTCGGCGGAGGATCTCCCGGCCCGCGTCTCCGGCGTGCTCGCTGTGCTGTTCCTGGTCTTCAACGAGGGCTATCTGGCCACCGGGCCCGGCACCGATCCGGTACGGCACGACCTGACCGCCGAGGCGATCCGGCTCACCCGGCTGATCCGGGCGTTGCTGCCGGACGACGGGGAGGTGGCCGGGCTGCTGGCACTGATGCTGCTCACCGAGGCCCGCCGCACCGCCCGGGTCTCGGGCAGCGGCGAGCTGGTGACCCTGGGCGAGCAGGACCGCGGCGCCTGGGACCGGACCCTGATCGCCGAGGGCCACCGGCTGGTCCGCGAGCGCCTGGCCGCCGGGGTGGCCCCGGGCCGCTACCAGATCCTCGCGGCGATCAACGCCGTGCACACCTCGGCCCCCGACGTCCGCGACACCGACTGGTCGCAGGTCGTCGCCCTCTACGACCAGCTCATCCGGCTCGACCCGTCGCCGATCGTCGCGCTCAACCGGGCCATCGCCGTCGCCGAGCTCGACGGTCCCGAGGTGGCGCTGGCGGCGGTCGACCGCCTGGACGACAAGCTGGCCGGCTATCACGCCTACCACGCGACCCGGGCCGACCTGCTGCGGCGGCTGGGACGCGGGCCGGAGGCGCGCGAGGCGTACGGGAAAGCGATCGAGCTCGCGGGCAACACGGCCGAGATCGCCTACCTGAACCGCCGCCGCGACCAGCTGGCCTGACGCCGCCGTAGCTACCGCTGGTCGGCGAGCGTCGCCGGGGCCGCGGGGGAGTCCTCGCCGCCGGGACGCCCGGTCAGCACGCGGGGACCGGCCTCGGTGATCGCCACGGTGTGCTCCGAGTGCGCCGTCCGCGATCCGTCCGCCGACCGGATCGTCCAGCCGTCCTCGTCGGTCCGGATCTTGTCGGTGCTGCGGCAGAACCAGGGCTCGATCGCGATGGTCAGGCCCGGCTCCAGCCGCATGCCCCGGCGGGCGCGGCCGCTGTTGGCCACGTGCGGGGCCTCGTGCATGGTGCGCCCGATGCCGTGGCCGCCGAACTCGCCGTTGACGCTGTAGCCGTAGCGCCCGGCGACCTCGCCGATCGCGGCCGAGACGTCGCCGAGGTGGCCGCCGGGCCGGGCGGCCGCGACCCCGGCGGCCAGCGCGACCTCGGTGGCCTCGATCAGCTTCAGGTCGGCCGGGTCCGGGGTGCCGGCGATGACCGACAGCGCCGAGTCGGCGGCCCAGCCGTCGATGGTGACCGCCATGTCGATGCTGAGCAGGTCGCCGTCGCGCAGAACGTAGTCGTGCGGCAGGCCGTGCAGCACCGCGTCGTTGACCGACAGGCACAGCACGTGGCGGAACGGGCCCCGGCCGAACGATGGCGCGTAGTCCCAGTAGCAGGACACGGCGCCGCGCTCCTTGATCCGCCGGCGGGCGAGGTGCTCGAGGTCCATCAGGTTGACCCCGACGGCGGTGGCCGCGCCGAGCTCGGCCAGCAACTCGCCGACGAACCGGCCGGTCACGGCCATCTGTTCCACCTCTGCGGCGGACTTGAGCTCGATCACGACAGCCTCCCACTCTCTGAATGCGGTATTTTTATACCACGCTCGGCCGGGGCGCTCCCGGGGGACTATCCTGCTGGCATGGTTCGCCAACCGCTCACCGCCGAACAGATCGCCGCCGGCCGGCGACTCGGGGCCGCCCTCCGGGCCGCGCGAACGGGCCGCAGCCTCGTCGAGGTGGCCCTGGCGGCCGGCATCTCACCCGAGACGCTGCGCAAGATCGAGGTGGGCCGGCTCCCGGCACCGGCGTTCGGCACCGTGGTCAGCCTCAGCGAGGTCCTCGACATCCCGTTGAGCGAGCTGGCCGAGGTGTGGCTGGCCGGCACACCCGTCAGCCAGGCGTCCTAGCGGTTCGGGGCGGGACCGCTCGGCTGGGACGGCCGGGTCGCATTGTCTCTGGTGCCCGGGACGCCGGGACCGCGAGCGTTCAGCACATGGATGGTGTGTTGAAGCCCGAGGAGATTCCGATGCCCCTGCTGCAGACCCAGAACCCGCGCCGGACCCGGCTGGATGCCTGGTTGCTCGCGCTGTCGCCGCTGCCGTTCGTGGCCTGGCTGGTCGCCGTCGTGACGGTGATGTCCGGACCTGGCGTGACGGACTCCGCTGACCTGACCAGGGAACAGATGGCGTCCATCCGCGGCGGATGGTTGCTGATCTGGCCCCTGTACGCGGCGGCGGTGATCATCGGTGGTGCGGGGATGACATTGCTGAACCGAACTCTGCGAGGTACGGCCGGACACCGGTGGGCGGTGCTGTCCCAGGTCGCCTGCGGCATCTCGGCGATCGCCGTGCTGGCCAACCTCGTCCTCAGCGAGGTGGCGGGTGGGTTCACCGAGGCGCGGCTCGGCCTGAACGGCGCGTTCGAGGCGGCGCTGGTCGCGAGCTACGCATCGATCTGGGCGGCTGCGGCGGCCGTGGTCCTCACTGGGGTCGCACTGCGGGTGAGCGGTGTTCTGCGGCGCACCGGTCTGGTCGTGGCGATCATCGCCGGAGTGTTCCTGCTGCTTGATGCGCTGACCCGGGGCTTTCCGCCGTTCGTCGTGGCGTTGTTGTGGCTCGCCGTGGGAGTCGCGCTGCTGCGCCGGCGCGTAGCGTCTGCACCATGAACTCGACGGCGACCGTCCCGGCCGGGACGGTCGCAACGGGCGGTCCCGCCGGCGCGCGTGCACTGCGCGCCGGCCGGGTCGCCGTGATGGCGGTCGTCGGTGTCCTGCTGGCCGGGTTCGCCATCGGCATCGTGGTGTGGGCCGTCCACGCCGACGAGCTGCTGAACCTGTGGACGGCACCCGACGGATGGTCCTCACTCCAGGTTCGCGCGGTGCTGGCGAACTGGGGCATGCCGGTCGCGTGGTACGTCGGGTACTTCCTGACCTTGGAGGTGTTCCTGGTCGCGGTGAGTGTGGTCGCGGCCTGGTTCGTGCTGCGCGGCACTCTGTCGTGGTTCCGCCTGTATCTGGTCTCGGTCCTCATCCTGTTCGCGACCGCCGGCGGCGGGGTGCCGCTCGTCGTCGCCGCTGTCCACCCGTCTGTCGGTGCGCCCGTCGAG
The DNA here is from genome assembly GCF_053603475.1 of Actinoplanes sp. NPDC004185. Taxonomy (NCBI): domain Bacteria; kingdom Bacillati; phylum Actinomycetota; class Actinomycetes; order Micromonosporales; family Micromonosporaceae; genus Actinoplanes; species Actinoplanes sp. NPDC004185. The sequence continues at coordinate 22,698 of NZ_JBSGFR010000057.1, forward strand.
CTTCTCCAAGGCGTCGCGTGGATCGCGCTGCTGCCGCTGGCGTACCTGTTTCCGGACGGCCGGTTCGTCCCCGGCTGGAGCCGTTGGCTGGCCGCCGGCTGGGTCGCCTGGCTGGCTGTGGTCGTGGCGACCGGCTCGACCGGTGAGGGTCCGGTGGCCGGCGTCGTCCTGTTGACACTCTTCTGCAGCTGCGTGGTGGCGTCGGTGTACCGCTACGTGCGGGTCTCCGGGCCGGTCGAACGGGTGCAGACCAGGTGGATCGTGTACGCCGTCGCGCTCCGCGTCGGATACACCGTGCTCCTGGTGACAACCCCGATCGGCGGCGTGCAGGACGAGACGACGCCGCGAGGGCTCGCCACCTACGCCGGTTCGATGCTGGTGAGCTACCTGATCGCCGCCGCGCTCCCGGCCGCCATCGCGACCGCGATCGTGCGCTACCGGCTGTTCGACATCAACGTGGTGATCAGCCGCACTCTGGTGTACACGGTCCTGACGGCGTTCGTGGTGGGTACGTACGCCGTTGTGGTCGGCGGGGCAGGTGCGCTGTGGCACGGCGGAGGCGACATCGCCCTGCCCCTGGTGGCCACCGGGCTGGTGGCCACTGTGTTCAGCCCGATCCGTGAGCAGGTCCAGCGCCGCGTCAACCGGCTTGTCTACGGCGAACGCCACGATCCGTACGGCGTCCTCGCCCGGCTCGGCCGGCAACTGGCCACGCTGGTACAGCCGGAGGCGGTGGCGCCGGCCATCGTGGACGCGGTCAGCCGGGCGCTCAAGGCGCCTTACGTCGAGATCTCGTTGGGCTCGTCCGGGGACGTGGTCGCGTCGGCCGGGACGAAGACCCCCGGCAGCGAGACCTTCCCACTGCACCACCGTGGCGAGCGGCTCGGTGTGCTGACGGTCGGATATCACACCCACGCCGGCCGGCCGTCCACGCCGGACCGCCGTCTGCTGACCGACCTCGCCCACCAGTGCGGCGCTGCGCTCTACGCCGCGCAGGAGTCGGGCCGGGTACGCCGGCTCGCCGTCGACCTGCAGCACACCCGCGAGCAACTGGTCTCCGCCCGTGAGGAGGAGCGCCGCCACATCCGTCGTGAGCTGCACGACAGTCTCGGCCCGGCCCTCGGCGGCCACATGCTCGCCATCGACACCGCCCGAACCCTGCTGACCACCGATCCCGCCGCCGCTGACGAGCTGCTCCGTGACCTCAAAGCGCACAGCCAGGAGGCACTCGCCGAGGTCCGTCGGCTGGCGCGCCGGTTGCGGCCGCCGGCGCTCGACGATGTCGGGCTGACCGCTGCCCTCCGGCACACCTGTGAGCAGTACCAGCGGCACGGGCCGCAGGTCACCGTCGAGATCCCGGACCTGCCGGCGTTGCCCGCCGCGGTAGAGGTGGCCGTGTACCGCATCGCCCACGAGGCGCTCACCAACGTGGTGCGGCACGCCGGAGCCCGCACCTGCCGGCTGACGGTCTCATTGGCCGACCGGGTCCTGCAGGTCGACGTCACCGACGACGGCCGCGGCATCGCACGCGACGACCCGGCCGGTGTGGGGACAGCTTCGATGCGGGAACGGGCGGAAGAACTCGGTGGTTCCCTGCGCATCGAAGCCGTTTCCGGGGACGGCACCCGGGTCACGGCCCGGATACCGCTGCGGGACGACACCACGGGGACGGGCCTGAACACATGACCGAGATCCGGGTCCTGCTCGCCGACGACCATCCGATGTTCCGCTACGGTCTGCGCGCCGTCCTGGCGTCCGACCCCGACACCCTGCTCGTCGGCGAGGCCGGCACCGGCGAAGAAGCCGTTGACGCGGCACGCCGGCTGCAACCCGACGTCGTGCTCATGGACGTGGCGATGCCGGGCCTGAACGGCGTGGAGGCCACCCGCCGGATTCTGGCCGGCCATCCCCACATCAACGTCGTGGTCGTGACGATGTTCGACGACACCGCGTCCGTCCTGGCGGCTCTGCGAGCCGGCGCCCGCGGCTACCTCGTCAAGGGCGCCGATCGCGAAGAGGTCCTCCGAGCCGTGCACGCGGCCGCCGCCGGCCAGGCGATCCTCAGTGCCACCGCGGCCCAGCACCTCACCCAGCAGCTCGCGGCCGGTCCACCGGGCACCGGACCGACGCCGTTTCCCGCGTTGACCAATCGCGAGCACGACGTGCTGAGGATGCTGGCCGCCGGTTACACCAACAGCGCCATCGCCGAACGGTTCCGGCTCAGCGCGAAGACAGTCCGGAACTACGTCTCCACCGTGCTGGCCAAGCTGGAGGTCACCACCCGGGCCGAGGCGGTGCGCCGGGCCCGCGAGGCCGGCCTCGGCGGACCGGACCGGTGACAGCGACCACCGCGGACGGTGGCCCGGCCAATCCGATCGCGACATGCCGACGGTGTGCTGGTGTCCACCGCCTCGTCGGCCGACGATGGGCCCGGCGGCGGTCGCCGGATGACCGGATGGAGGCAGGGTGACGGAGGACCTCCAGGAGGCTGCGGCGGTCTTCGCGAGCGTACGGTCACGGCTGTTCGGCATCGCGTACAGGATGCTCGGCAGTGCCACCGAGGCCGAGGATCTGGTGCAGGACGTCTGGTTGCGGTGGCAGACGACCGACCGCAGCGTGGTCGTCAACCCGGGCGCGTTCCTCGCGACGACCGCCACCCGGCTGGCCATCAACGCCCTGCAGTCCGCGCGGGTGCGGCGCGAGACCTACGTCGGGCCGTGGCTGCCCGAGCCCGTCGACACCAGCGCCGACCCGTACCTGGGCGCCGAGCGCGGTGAGGCGCTGCAGCTCGCGACCCTGCTGCTGATGGAGAAGCTCACCCCCAGCGAACGCGCGGCCTACGTGCTGCGCGAGGCCTTCGATTACCCGTACGCGCAGATCGCCGGCATTCTCCAGTCGACCGAGCCCGCGGTGCGCCAACTGGTCAGCCGCGCCCGCAGGCACGTGAGCGGGGATCGGCGTACGCCGGTGAGTGCGGACGAGCAGAAGGAGCTGCTGACGACGTTCATCGCGGCTGCCCGTTCCGGGAACCTGAGCGCGCTGGAGAAGCTCTTCGCGGCCGACGTGACCAGCGTGTCCGACGGCAACGGCGCGTACCGGGTCGCCCGTCAGCCCGTGGTGGGCGCGGAGCGGGTGGCCAGGTTCCTCGCCGCGATCTCCACCTGGTTCTGGGACGACATCGACGTGCGGTGGGCGACCACCAACGGGCAGACCGCCGCCGTGTTCCGCCGCGGTGATGCCGTCTACGGCCTGCTCACCATCAGTGCCTCGGCCGAGGGTATCGACCAGCTGCTGTGGATCGTCAACCCCGACAAGATCGCGGCGGTGTCCTGACCGTGCCGGGCCCGCCCGGTGCTGCCGTGCGGGCCCGGCCGGGATCAACGGGCGAGCCACTCCCGGTACGACGTCTTGGCGATGACGGCGTCCTGCTCGGCGATCAGGGCGTCGCCCGGAGCGGCGGCGAACATGCCGGCGCTGTTGTCGGTGACCACGGTGCGCTTGTCCCCGTGGGCGGCCAGGGTGATCCGGCCCAGCTCGTCGAGGGCGAAGACCTCAGGACCGGCGACGTCGCGGGTGCCGTTCAGCGGCGAGCCGACGGCCACCTCGGCCACGGCCCGGGCGACGTCGGCCGCGGCCATGGGCTGGACGGGCGTGGCCGGCAGCCGGACCGTGTGCTCGTCGGAGGTCCAGGACAGCACCGCGTCGATGAACTCGAAGAACTGCGTGGCCCGGACGATCGAGTACGGCACCGGGCCGGCCTTGAGGATGTCCTCCTGCAGCACCTTCGCGCGGTAGTAGGCCAGGTCCGGCACCCGCTCGGCGCCCACGATGGACAGGATGACCGCGTGGCCGACCCCGGCGCGCCGGGCCGCGGCGAGCAGGTTGTCCATGGTCGTCCGGAAGAAGGCGGGGGAGGCGTCGTCGAAGGTCGGCGAGTTCGTCAGGTTGACGACGACGTCGGCGCCCCGCAGCGCCTCGTCCAGGCCCTTCCCGCTGAGCAGGTCGAGGCCGGTGGATGGCGAGTGCGGCACCGCCTCGTGCCCGCCCGCGTTCAGCATCTGTACCACCTGCGAGCCGATGAGCCCGGTGCCACCGATGACGGCGATCTTCATGTGCGTGACCTTTCTGGTCGGAGAGTTCGTCCACCCGCTACGACCGGACAGCCCCCGCCGTTGTGACAGCCGCGCGGAGATTAGTGCCGGGGCGGCCCGGGCATGGTGGGGGCATGACGACAAGATCTGCGGGGCCGGCCGGAGCCGGCGAGGAACAGAGCCTGCTCGTGCTCGGCGCCAGCGGCGACCTCACGGCCCGGCTGCTGCTGCCCGGACTGGGCGGGCTGCTCACCGCGGTCCCCGGCCAGCCCCTGTTCCTGCTGGGCAGCGGAATGGACGACTGGGACGAGGAGCGCTGGCGCAAGCGCGTCGACGACTCCTTCTCGTCGGTGTCCGCCACCGGCCCCCAGGTCACCGCCACGATCGAGGGCACGCGCTACATGCAGGCCGATGTGACCAAGCCTGAAGACCTGCGCCGTTTGCTCGACGCCTGCCGCGGACAGATCGTGATCTTCTTCGCCCTGCCGCCGGCCGTCACCGCGAAGGCCTGCCAGGCCCTGACCGGCCTCGACCTGCCGGCGGGCACCCGGCTGGTGCTGGAGAAGCCCTTCGGCACCGACACCGCCGGCGCCGAGCGGCTCAACCAGCTGCTGGCCACGCTGGTGCCCGAGGAGCAGATCCACCGGGTCGACCACTTCCTCGGCAAATCCACCGTGCTGAACATCCTGGGCCTGCGGTTCGCCAACCGCCTGTTCGAACCCATGTTGAACGCCGATCACGTCGCCAGTGTCGACATCGTCTTCGACGAGAGCCTCGCCCTCGAGGGCCGGGCCGGCTACTACGACTCCGCGGGCGCCCTGGTCGACATGGTGCAGAGCCACCTGCTGCAGGTGCTGGCCCTGCTCGCCATGGACGCGCCGCCCAGCATCGACGCGCGCGAGGTGCGCGACCGCAAGGCCCAGGTCCTGCGGGCCACCCGGCTGTGGGACGACGACGCCCGCACCTGCACCCGCCGCGCCCGGTACACCGCCGGCGAGATCGACGGGCGGCGGCTGCCCGCGTACGCCGAGGAGGCGGGCGTCGACCCCGGCCGGAACACCGAGACGCTGGCCGAGGTGGTGCTGACGGTGGACACCTGGCGGTGGGCCGGGGTGCCGTTCCGGCTGCGGTCCGGCAAGGCGATGAGCGCCACCCGCAAGGAAGCGGTCATCACGTTCAAGCAGCCGTCCCGGGTGCCCGACGGGCTGACCGGCTACGACCGGCCCGATCGGCTGCGGATCGGCTTCGGCCCGGACCGGCTCGCCGTCGACCTCAACATCAACGGCCCCGGCGACCCGTTCGAGATTGATCCGGTCACCCTCGATGCCGACTTCGGGCCGGGAGAGCTGCCCGCGTACGGCGAAGTGCTGCGCGGCGTCCTGGACGACGACCCGCTGCTGTCGGTCCGGGGTGACACCGCCGAGCAGTGCTGGCGGATCGTCGAGCCGGTGCTGAGCGCCTGGCGGGACGGGACGGTCCCGCTGCTGGAGTACCCGGCGGGCAGCGAGGGCCCGGACGACTCCCTGCTGGCGACGGACTAGGTTCTGTCTCTTAGATCATCGTGGCGATCATGAGCGTCGATCGTTGGATCCGGTGTGGCGCGTGGTGACCTGACGAACGAGGAATGGGCTGTGCTGGCGCCGTTGCTGCCGGCGCAGCCGGTCCAGGGCCGCCGGTGGCGTGACCATCGGGAGGTGATCAACGCGATCTGCTGGGTCAAACGCACCGGCTCACCATGGCGTGACCTGCCCGAACGCTACGGACCCTGGAAAACGCCGTACCAGCGGTTCCGCAGGTGGGCCGCCGACGGCACCTGGGCGAGGCTGAAAGCCCAGGTGGTGACGCTTGCCGAGCTCGATGACGACATCGATGGGGACGCCCACATCGACGCGACGATCGTGCGCACCCATCAGCACGCGGCCGGAGCGGCAAAAAGGGGATCAGCATCGCCGGAACACAGGCACGCGAAGGCATCGGACACTCCCGCGGCGGGCTGACCACAAAGATCCACACCCTCGCCGACGGCCGGGGCCGGTCCCTCGCCTCGCTGATCACACCGGGACAAGCCGCCGACACCCAGCAGTTGATTCCGTTGCTGAACCAGGTCCGGGTCGCCACGCCCGGGCCGGGGCGTCCACGAGTACGTCCGACCTCGTTAACCGGGTCGTAGCTTCAACCGGCGCAAGCACTGGCGCGGCCTGGCCACCCGCTACGACAAGCTCGGCGCCCACTTCAAGCCACCCTCGACCTCGTCGAAATGCTCGACTGGCTCCGCGCCGTACCCGACGGCCTTGATCTAAGAGACAGAACCTAGGGGGTGCCGGCGCGTTCGGGGGCGTAGCCCGGGGGCTGGTGGGGTGGCGGGAGCAGGGGTTCCAGGGCGGCGACGGGGCGCTGGACGGAGCCACCGGCGGTGAGCTCGATCGGCTCCCCGTAGAGCTTGATCGTCAGGCGGGCGTCGGTGCCGTCGCGCAGGCTCACCCGTACCGTTGTGGGGTCGGCCTCGACCAGCAGGCGCAGACCGCTGTGCCGCAGCCGGAAGCGCAGCCCGGTGATGCCCTGGGGCAGCCGCGGCGCCAGCGCGAGCACGTCGTCGTGCTCGCGCAGGCCGCCGAAGCCTTCGACGATCGCCGACCACGCCCCGGCCAGCGAGGCCAGGTGCAGCCCGTCACGGGTGTTGGCGTGCAGATCGCGCAGGTCGACCAGGGCGGCCTCCCAGGCGTAGTCGTGGGCCAGCTCCACGTGGCCGACCTCGGCGCACATCACCGCCTGGGTGCAGGCCGACAGCGACGAGTCGCGCACGGTGATGCGCTCGTAGTAGTCGACGTTGCGGGCCTTCTGCTCGGGGGTGAAGGCCTCCGGGCACCAGTGCAGCGCCAGCACCAGATCCGCCTGCTTGATCACCTGCCGGCGGTACAGCTGGAAGTACGGCGCGTGCAGCATCAGCGGCTCGCCCGGATGCTCGGGGGCGAAGTCCCACGGGGCATAGCGGGTGAAGCCGGCGGACTGCTCGTGCACGCCGAGCCGTTCGTCGTAGGGCACGTGCACCGCGTCGGCGGCGGCCTGCCAGACCGGCGGCTCGTCCGGGCGGACACCGAGCTGTTCGGCGGCCTCGGGCCGCCGGGCGCACGCGGCAACAGCGGCCCGCAGATTGCGGGCGGCCATCAGGTTGGTGAAGACGTTGTCGTCGGCGACCGCGCTGTACTCGTCCGGACCGGTGACGCCGTCGACGTGCCAGTGGCCGGCGGCGTCGTGGTGGCCGTGGGAGACCCACAGCCGGGCCGTCTCGACGAGGATCTCCAGGCCGCACTCGGCCTCCAGCGAGTCGTCGCCGGTGACCTGGCGGTAGCGTTCGACGGCGCGGGCGATCACCGCGTTCAGGTGCAGCGCCGCGGTGCCGGCCGGCCAGTACGCCGAGCACTCCTCGCCGTGGATGGTGCGCCACGGGAACGCCGCACCGGCCAGGCCGAGCGTACGGGCGCGGTGCCGGGCCTGGCCGAGGATGCTGTGCCGCCACCGCAGCGCGTCGGCCGTGGCGTGCGGGGCGATGTAGGTCAGCAACGGCAGGACGTAGCCTTCGGTGTCCCAGAAGGCGTGCCCGTCGTACCCCGGGCCGGTCAGTCCCTTGGCGCCGATGGCCCGCCGCTCGGCCCGGGCGCCCGCCTGGAGCACGTGGAACAGGCCGAAGCGGACCGCCTGCTGCAGCACCGGGTCGCCGTCGACCTCGACGTCGGCGGCGTCCCAGAAGTCGTCGAGGTACGCGCGCTGCTCGGCGGCGAGATCGTCCCAGCCGGCGTACTGCGCCCCGGTCAGCGCCGCGGCCACCTGGTCACGCAACGCCTGCGGCGACCGCCGGCTGCTCCACGCGTACCCGAGGAACTTGGTGATCCGCAGCCGCTCGCCGGGCCGCAGCACGGTGACCACCGTCGTGCGGGCCCAGTCCTCGCGGACGTCGGTCTCCTCGTCGTAAGCGCCGGGCGCGGTGACGGCGTGGTCCATGCCGGCCGCCATCAGCAGCTCGCTGCTGCGGGTGCGGTGCAGCAGCACCGCGCCGTGCTGCTCGGTGTCCTGGGCCACCGCGACCAGCGGACGGTCCAGCGCGGCGGCGACGCGCGGGTCCTTGGATTGCTGCGGCTGCTCCTCGTTGGCCACCAGGCCCGACTGCAGGGTGATCCGCACCTCGTGGCCGACCGCCTCGACCTCGTAGTCGACGGCGGCCACCGCGCGCTGGGTGAAAGAGACGAGCCGGGAGCTGCGGATCCGCACCCGTCGCCCGGCCGGTGACTCCCAGTCGACCTCCCGGCGCAGCACACCGGCCCGCAGATCCAGGACGCGCTCGTGGGCGTGCAGCCGGCCGTGCGCCACGTGGAACGGCTCGTCGTCGACCATCAGCCGGATCAGCTTGCCGTCGGTGACGTTGACGACGGTCTGTCCCTGCTCCGGATAGCCGTAGCCGCCCTCCGGGTACGGCAGCGGCCGCTGCTCGTAGTACGAGTTCAGATAGGTGCCGGCGATGACGTGCGGCTCGCCCTCGTCCAGGTTGCCGCGCAGCCCGATGTGGCCGTTGGCCAGCGCCAGCACCGACTCGGCCGGCCCGAGCCGGTCCAGCTCCAGGACGGCCTCGCGGACCTGCCACGCCTCGACCGGGAACCGGGCCTCGCCGATCATGTCGCCTCCGCTGCTGGTCCGGGCCGGGTCGGTCAGCTCTGGCCGAACGCGGCGCCGAGCCCGGTCAGGTCGATGGAACGCCGGGCGTTCTCGGGAACGAGGTCGACCAGCGTGCTCATGCTCTCCAGAGCGGTGAGCACCTGGTGCGCGACCTGGGCGACCGGGCGCATGGCGTCCACGGACACGAGGATCCCGCGGCTGCTGTACCACTCCACGATCGGGTACGTCACCTCGTGGTAGAGGGCCAGCCGCCGCCGGATGATCTCCTCGGTGTCGTCGGAGCGGTGTTCCAGCGCCGCGCGGGCCAGCAGCCGGCGGATCAGCTCGTCGTCGTCGGCCTTGAGGTGCAGCGCGACGTTCGCGGTCATCTCGAGGTCCTTGCCGACCTGGTAGAGGGCCCGGGCCTGGGCCATGTTGCGGGGCATCCCGTCCAGGACGTATCCGCCCTGGTCCCTGGCCTCCAGGAAGGCGTCGCGGACCATGTCCAGGACGATGTCGTCCGGGACCAGCTCACCGCGGTCCAGGTGGGCCCGGACGGCCGTGCCCAGCGGGGTCCGCCGGGCGACGTGATCACGCAACAGGTCACCGGTGGCGATGTGCGGCACGGCGAAATGGGTGGCGATCAGCGCACCCTGGGTCCCTTTTCCCGCTCCGGGAGGGGCGACGAGCAGCACCCGCATGGCTGTCCTCTCACCGGTCGGAGCACGTCCGTCTCACGATCACGTGGCTGTCCCGACGATCGTAGACGTACGCGGGATCAGGACGTCCGGCGCCGCTCGCAGCGGGTGCAGTGGCCGGCGTGCGGCAGGGTGTGCAGCCGGCCGAGGGGGAGCGGCTTGTGACACTCCACGCACAGCCCGTACGTGCCTTCGGACATCCGCCGGAGGGCCTGCGCCGTCTCGGCGATCCGCTCCCGGGTGGCCGCGATGAGCGCGTCGAGGGTGTCGGGGTCGTGGCCGGCGTGCCGGGCGTACACGGTGAGCTGGGTCAGGCGGGCGGTGTGCACGGCGAACTGCTCCTCCAGCATGCCGCGGAGCAGCTCCATGTGGTCGGCGGACGTACGGGTCGGGCCGTGCAGCGTGGCGGTCATGGTGCCTCCGAAGTCCTCATGCGGCCCACCCGCCGGGACGGAACGGGTCGGCGCTGAACGGATGGGTGCGGTCGACCCTGGAGCGGGCCAGGGCGGCGTCGTCGAAGTCGTAGCCGATACGGTCGACCACCCCGGTCACCCCGGGCACCGCGGTGGCCAGCCTGGTGACGATGCCGGCGGTCGAGCGCCGGCCCACCGCCCCGGTCAGCGTCGCCGTGCCCTCGTTGACCCGGACGGTCACCTGTTCCGGGCGGATCCAGAGCCGGCGGCACAGCACTGCCTCGACCTCGCGCCGGATCGCCGCGTCCGGCCGGGCGTACGGGCGCAGCAGGTCACCGCGGGACACCACACCGAGCAGGCGGCCCTGCGGCCCGGTGACGAACAGCCGGCGGACGTTGCGGGACTGCATGGTCCTCGCCGCCTGCTTCAGGGACGCCCCCGCGTCGATGGACAATGCCGGGGCGGTCATCACATCCCCGGCGCAGGCTGAGCGTTTGGCTCGCGGCCTGCGCCGCTTCCCGTCGGCGACGCCGGCCAGCAGGTCGGCCTGGGAGACGACGCCCAGGACGTCGCCGGCCGGGGTGGTCACCGGTACGGCGCTGATGCCCTCGCGGTCGAGCAGGCCGGCGATCTGACCCACGGGCGTGTCGGCCCCCACGGTGATGACCTCGCGCGTCATGACGTCGTCCACCTGCCACTGCATGTCGGCCCTTCTCCGGACCGGGCGGGCCGCGGTCCTGGTCCGGCGGTCGGCGGTGCGGACGTCAAGCATGGCTGTGTTCCTTTCCGCCCACCATGGCCGGCGACGGCGACGAATGGACTCGTTGTTTGCCAGGTGTCGGCAAGGAAGCGTCCCCGGCAGTCCGCGCGGGCCGGCCGGGCCGGATCGCCGCGACGGTGTCGTCGAGGCCGAACGTGAGCTGGTCGACGACGCCGGTGACGCCGGGGACCGTGGCGGTCAGCCGGGCAGCGGCGACGGCGGTCGTCCTGCGGGCGGTGTGCCCGGGGAGTGTGACGACTCCTTCGTCGACGTCGGCCCGGACCGCGCCGGGCCGGATCATCAGCGTGCGGCGCAGGACCTGCTGCATGACCTCGTCGCGGATGACAGCGTCCAGCCGGGCGTGCACCTTCAACAGGTCCGACCGGGTGACGATGCCCCGCAGCCCGCCGTCACGGTCGACGACGAGCAACCGGCGGACGCCGCGGCGGTACATCGTCCGGGCCGCGGCCGGCAGCGACGCGTCGGCTCCGACGGTCAGCGCCGGGCCGCTCATCACCTCCACGGCCGTACCCTCGGGCCACCGCAACCGCCGGGGCACCCGGCGGCGCCACCAGCCGGCCGGGGAACTGCCGGCCGGGCCGATGGTGATCTTCCGCCGCAGATCCGTCCACGAGACCACGCCGAGCACGACGTCGAAGCGGTCGGTGATCGGCACGGCGGTGATCTGCCGGTCGGTGAGCAGGGCGACCAGGTCCGCGACGGATGCGTCGTCGGGCGCGGTGATCACCTCGGTGGTCATCACATCCTGGACCCGCCAGGTCGTCATGATGTCTCCTTCCCGGTGCTGACGGTCTCGCTGCGCGGTTCGGCCCGGCGGCTGTACAGCGTCCGGGCGCGGGCGTGGCGGCGCAGCGTGTAGAGGCCGGTCAGCACGGCGACGAGGACGGTCAGCAACAGCGCGTCGGCGGCACCGTGATTCAGGAACACCGCCACGGCCAAGGCGAGGACGCTCGCGACGGCGACCGCGGGAACCACGTGTGAGCTGCGGACCTGCATGTCGTTCTCTCCTTCCTGGGGCTGCCTCCATCGTCGCCGGGACCGGTGGGCTCCCGGCAGGGCCACGGTCTCCAGACCTGGCGGGTCTAGACTGCCGACTGTCGGCAACGAACGGCCGGCGCGGCGCGGGTCTGGAGGCGGCGGTGACCGGCAGAGCTCAGCGGGGCCCGGAGGACGCGTGGCTCGTCGACGTCGCCGAAGGGGCCAGCCGCGACGCCGGCGGCGTACCGGTGGAACTGCTCGGTGACTACCTGCCGCTGCTCGCCGACGCGGCCACCCACGGCCGCCGCGCGAAGCGGCGCGAGCTCGACGCGGTGGCCCTGCTCGGCCGGCGCGCGGCCGAGCAGGGCATCTCGGCCGGGCGCGTGGTGCAGCTGTATCTGTCCGCGGCGCGGCGGCTGTGGCAGGACCTGCCGGTGGTCGTGCGATCCCGCGACCGGGAGGCGGTGCGGGCCGCGGCGACGGCTGTCCTGCAGGTCGTCGACGACGCGGTCGCCACGCTCGCCGAGGGCTACGCGGTGGCCCGCCGTGACCTGGTGCGCCGGGAGGAATCACTGCGCCGGGACCTGATCGACGACCTGCTGCGCGGCGACTCCGACCTCGGGACACTGGTGGAACGGGCCGAGCCGTTCGGGCTCGACCTGGCCCGGGTCCACCAGGTGGCGCTGGCCGCGCCGAGCCGGCGGTTGCCGGACGCCGACGCGGCCATCAGCGCCCTGGAGGCGGTCGTCTTCGACCGGCTCGGTGACCGGGACGTCCTGGTCGCGACCAAGGACGGGCTGCTCGTGGTGCTGGCCCCGGCCGACGCCGCGGCCGCCGGCCGGCCCTCGCCGGCGCTGGACGCGAGCAACGAGCTGGGCGGGCTGATGCACCGCGAGCTGAGCCGGCTGCGCCGCGGACGCCCCTGGCGGGTCGCGGTCGGACGACCCCACCCCGGCCTGTACGGCATCGCCCGCTCCTATGAGGAGGCGCGCGAGGCGCTCACCATGGCCGGCCGGCTGCACGCCGACACCCCGGTCATCAACGCCCACGACCTGCTCGTCTACCGGGTCCTGCTGCGCGACCAGCCGGCCATCGTGGACCTGGTTCAGGCCGTCCTGAGCCCGCTCACCGGGGCCCGGGGCGGGGCCGGCCCGCTGCTCGACACCCTGCACGCCTACTTCGAGACGGGCGCGGTGGCCACCGAGTCGGCGAAGCGGCTGCACGTGTCGGTCCGTACGGTCACCTACCGCCTGGCCCGGGTGCGGACCCTGACCGGCTACGACCCGGGCGATCCGGCGCACCGCTTCACGTTGCAGGCGGCGGTGCTCGGCGCGAAGGTCCTCAACTGGCCCCAGGAGCCGCTGCCCGCCTCCGCGTGACCGGCTCAGGCGTCGGTGAAGGCGTCGTACTTTATCCGGGTGGACGGGATCCGCATCTCGGTGAGCCGGCGCAGGGTGGCGTTGACCATGGCGCCCGAGCCGGCCACGTAGAAGTCGTGGTCCCGCCACGGCCCGTGCCGGGAGACGACGTCCGGGATGGCGCCGCGCTCGCCCGGATAACCCTGCTCGTCGCTGACCGCGCGGACGATCGTGAGCCAGGGACAGCTCTCGGCGATCTCGTCGAGGTGCCGGCGGTCGTAGAAGTCGTCGTCCTGCCGTTCGCCACGGAACAGGTGGATGAACCGGGTGCGGTTGTAGCGGGTCAGCTCGTCCAGCAGGGCCTTGACCGGGGCGAGGCCGGTGCCACCGGTGACGAAGACGATGTCGCGGCGCGACTGCGGGTCGAGAGTCATCGAACCCATCGGGGCGGCGATGCGCAGCATGTCCCCGGCCTTGAGCCGGCGTACCAGGGCGCTGGACACCCAGCCGCCGGCGGCGGCGCGGACGTGGAAGTCCAGGGTGCCGTCCTCGCGGGGCGCGTTGGCGATGGAGTACGTGCGCCACAGCCGGGGCTGGTAGCCGCACTCGACGCTGACGTACTGACCGGCGCGGAACTTCAGCGGTTGCAGCGGCCGGCAGGTGAACACGGCGATGTCGGCGCCACGCCGCTCGTGGTGGACGACCTCGGCATACCGGTACGGCGGTTCCGTGTCCTCGGCCGCACCGGCGATCATCTTCGCGGCGATATGGTCGTACACGTCGTTCCAGGCCTGCTCGTACACGGCGTTCCACCGTTCACCGGCGTGGGCCCGGACGGCGTCGATCAACGCGGCCTTGACCTGGCTGTAGTGCTCGGGGGTGACATGGAACTTACGGTGGTCGCGACCGAGCGAGCGCAGGTAGCCGTCGATCTCCTCCGGACTGTCGAAGTTCTGCACGGCGGTGACGATCGCGCCCAGCAGCCGGCCGCGCTGGATGTCCATCTGCACCGGGAAGAGGTCACGCAGCTGCGGGTCGGACAGGAACAGCCGGGCGTAGAAGTGCTGAGCCACCCGGTCCTGACGGTCCTCGACCAGGCCCCAGCTCTCCTTGAGGACGGTCGACAGGCTGGTCATCGCTGCTCCTCCGACATGGTGGTCCGGTACTGCGGATCAGCGTCGCCGAGCCCCCGGGGGCAGCCGTCGCACCCGCGGTGCGATCCCGCCCCACCCCCGAGGAGGCGTCATGCGGGCTGACCTGAGACTTCGCCGGGTGTACGAAGCACCGGCGCCCGGCGACGGCAAGCGGGTTCTGGTGGACCGGCTGTGGCCGCGCGGGCTCACCCGGGACGCGGCCCGCCTCGACGAATGGCTCAAGGACGTGGCTCCCTCCACGGCGCTGCGCCACTGGTACGGCCACCGTCCGGAACTCTTCGACGAGTTCCGGACCCGCTATCTCGCCGAGTTGGGCGGCCCGGAGCCCGCCGCGGCGCTCGGCCGGCTCCGTGAGCTGTCCGGGACGGGAACGCTCACTCTGCTCACCGCCACCAAGGACGTCGATCTCAGCCACCTGACGGTCCTCGCCGGTCTGCTGCAGGACTGATCGCTTCTCACCACAGTTTCCCCGGAAACGCTTCGTCGCCCGGCGACGGCTCGTAGGTTGTGAGTGACCCCGGCGTTCAGGAGAGGCACGGTCATGAAGCTCGGTGGAGCGTTCGACAACGGTTCACTGCGTACCAAGATCGGGGCTGTGGTCCTGACCGCGGCCGTCAGCGGCCTCATCGTCGGGGCAGTGGCGATCAACATGGTGCGGGACCTCAACAACGAGGCCGCCGCCGCGCAGCGGCAGACCCTGGCGGTCCAGGCCGCCGCCGGGTCCTACGGCAAGAACATCGAGGCGTTCAGCGGCAACACGTCCTCGTTGCAGCTCTACCCGAGCCTCAAGGGCCGGATCACCGAGGCGTTGACCGCCAACAAGCAGGCCATCACCGAGGCGCTGAACGTGCTCGGCACGAACCTGTCCCAGGAGGACGGGGGCGCGCAGGTCGTCGCCAAGGCCAAGCAGGACTGGGAGGCCTATCTGGCCTTCAACGGTGGGGGCGCCGCCGCCTCGTCGACGCCGCCGGCGCCGTTGACGCCGGAGCAGCTGGCGGAGGCCGTCAAGCAGTACGACGCCCTCTACAACGCGCTGGGTGAGGACCAGGTGGCGCTGGAGAACCGGGCGAAGGCCATGTCGGCCGCCAACATCGAGCACTCGGCGACCGAGGCCCGCGAGGCGGTGACGGCGATCGCGGTCGTGCTCGGGGTCGGCCTCCTGCTGAGCATTCTGCTCGCGATCCGGGTCGGCAGCCGGCTGCGCCGGGCCATGACCGGGGTCTCGCGGCTCGCCGACGGGCTCGCCGACGGCGATCTCACCCGGGAGTCGGGGGTCGACGGCAAGGACGAGGTCGGCCGGATGGCCGCCTCCCTGGACCGGGCGATCAGCCGGTTGCGGGCGGACGTCGTGCAGCTGGCGGGTAACGCCGGCACCCTCAACGAGGCGGCTCAGCAGCTCACCACCGTGTCCGGCACGGTCGACGCGGCCGCCGCGGACGCGGCCGCCCAGGCCGGCTCGGTCGCCTCGGCCGCCGATGTGGTGTCGAACAACCTGCAGGTGGTGTCCTCGGGCTCGCAGGAGATGGGCTCCTCGATCCGCGACATCAGCGTCTCCACCACGGAGGCGTCCGAGGTGGCGGCGCAGGCCGTCGAGGTCGCCACCGCGACCAACGCGATCGTCGCCCGGCTGGGGGAGTCCTCGGCCGAGATCGCCACCGTGATCAAGGTGATCACCTCGATCGCCGAGCAGACCAACCTGCTCGCCCTGAACGCCACCATCGAGGCCGCCCGCGCCGGTGAGCTGGGCAAGGGCTTCGCCGTCGTGGCCGGTGAGGTCAAGGACCTCGCCCAGGAGACCGCCAAGGCCACCGAGGACATCTCCCAGCGGGTCCGCACGATCCAGACCGACACCGACGGCGCGGTCACCGCGATCGGCGAGATCTCCGCGATCATCGAACGGATCAACGGCATCCAGCTCACCATCGCCTCCGCCGTCGAGGAGCAGACCGCGACCACGCAGGAGATGAACCGCACGCTGTCGGACGCGGCGACCGGTGCCAGCAACATCGCCGTGACGATCACCGGGATGTCCGACGCGACCCGGCGGACCACGGACACCGTTTCGGCCACCCGGCATGCCGCCGGTGAGCTCGCCACGACGGCCGGTCAGCTGCAGACCCTGGTGTCCCGCTTCCGCTACTGACGCGCCTGACGGGCTGAGCCCAGCTCAGGGACGCTACGTCCCTGAGCTGCGGGTCCGCAGGCCGTCGAGCACGATGCCGAGCAGGTGCCTGGCCCGGGCGTCGAACTCCGCCGCGTCGAGGCGGGACAGGTAGCTGATCAGGATGATCACGTCGCGGGCGTCGACGTCGGCCCGGATCTCGCCGGCCGCCCGGCCGGCGTCGAGCAGCAGCGTGACGGCGTCGCCGATCGGGCCCAGGCTGTGCGCTGAGAGATCCTCGCCCGTCGCGACCTCCAGCGCCGCGAACACCCCGCGTTTGACCTGGGCGTACTCGGCGACCCGGTCGAACCAGGCGCGCAGGGCGGTGAGCGGGTCGTGCCGCTGCAGCAGGGTGCGCGCGGTGGCGACCAGGTCGTCGACGTCGGTGCGGTAGACCTCCGCGAGCAGGTCGGCCCGGGTCGGGAAGTGCCGGTAGAGGGTGCCCTGGCCGACGCCCGCCCGCTGGGCGACCGCGTTCAGCCGGATGTCGGCGTCGCGGGTGATCTCGGCCCGGGCGGCCTCGATGATGCGGGCGCGGTTCTGGGTGGCGTCGGCCCGGCGACGTGCAGGTGTCACCGGTACGTCGTACCACACACTGGTCAACCGGACACGTGTCCGCTACCGTTGCCTCCAAGTGGACACGTATCCGCTTGGAGGAGGGAGATCTGTGTCAGGCATCGCGGGAAAGGTCGTGGCCATCACCGGCGCGAGCAGTGGCATCGGCGAGGCGACCGCCCGGCTGCTGGCCGCACGCGGGGCGCTCGTGGCTCTGGGCGCCCGGCGCACCGAGCGGCTGGACGTCATCGCCGGTGAGCTCCGCGACCGGGGCGCGGCCGTGATGACATGCCGGGTCGACGTCACCCGTCGCGCCGACGTGGAGGCGTTCGTGGCGCGCACGGTCGAGCGTTTCGGCCGGATCGACGTCCTGGTCGGCAACGCCGGCATCGCCAAGATCGGCCCGATGGCCGACCTGGACACCGACGGCTGGACGGCGATGATCGACGTCAACCTGCGGGGCGTCCTGAACGGCATCGCGGCGGCGATGCCCGCGTTCCGGCGGCAGGGCCGGGGACACTTCGTCACCACGGTGTCGACCGCCGGGCTGAAGATCACGCCGACGATGGCGGTCTACGGCGGCGTCAAGAACGCCGTCCGGACCGTCCTCGAGGGACTGCGTCAGGAATCGACCGACGGCGTCATCCGGACCACGGCGGTCTCCCCGGGCTACGTGCGCACCGAGCTGGCCGATTCCATCGACGACCCGGCGGTCCGCGAGCTGACCCGCCGGACCATGGCCGAGTTCGCGATCGCGCCGGAAGCGGTGGCCCGGACGATCGCCTTCGTCGTCGAGCAGCCGGACGACGTGGAGATCGGCGAGATCGTCATCCGGCCGACGCGGCAGGGATGACCGCTGCCGGCCGCGGCGCGCCACCCGCCGGGGCGCCGGACCCGGCCTGCGGTCAGTCATCATGGTCGGCGTGACCGATCCGCAGCTACGCGAGAGCAGGACCCGGCGGCTCATTCTGCGGGTGCCCGAGCCCGACGACCTGGAGCGGCTGTTCGACCTCTACTCCGATCCGCGGGTGTGGGGGCCCGATCCGCTGAGCCGGCACGAGGATCCCGCGCAGACCGAACGGATGATCGGGAACTGGCGGGCCGCGTGGGAGCGCGACGGCCTCGGCATGTGGACGGCCTGGGACGGCGGCACGTTCGTCGGCATCGGCGGCTGCTTCGTCCGGTACGGCGTCGCCTGGAACCTCGGGTTCCGGCTGAGCCCGCCGTCCTGGGGGCGGGGCTACGCGCAGGAGATCAGCGCGGCGGCGATCGAGGCGGCTCGCCGGCGGCGGCCGGAGCTTGCGGTCACCGCGTACCTGCTGGAGGGCAACGACCAGTCGCTGCGCGCGGTGGAGCGCACCGGCCTCGGCCGGGTCTGGCGGGGACCGGACGCCGGCAATCCCGACGCCGGCGCGATCCGGCTGCTCTACAGTGACCGGCCGTTGACGCCGGCGGCGTTGAAGGCCCTCACCGAGAACTGATCCGGCGGTCAGCGGTCGCCGCGCAGGTAGCGGGTCACCATGTCCACCAGCTCGTTCTCGAACGTCTCGACCGGGATGGTGCGCGGGTCGGCCATGAGTTTGTGGGTGTTGAGCTCCACCGTGAAGATGATGAGCTCGGCCGCGGTGTCGATGTCGCGGACGTGCACGTCCGGGTGCCGGGCCAGCAGGTCACGCACCTGAGCGCCGCGTTGCCGGCCGTGGCGGTCGATCGTCTCGAGCAGCTCCCGGGACATCGGGGCCTCCTCGATCATGATCCGGAGCAGCTGCGGGTCGTCGCCGTGATTGTCGATCGCGTCGCGGACCAGGGCCCGTACCGTCGCCTCCAGGGTGCCGGGGGAGAGGTCGAGCTGGTCGGCCTGCGTCCAGGTGCCACGGTCCAGGTGGCGCATCAGCAGCTGGGCGAGGATGGCGTCCTTGTTCGGGAAGTACTGGTACAGCGAGCCGATCGAGATGCGGGCCCGATCGGCGATGCGGTTGGTGGTGCCGGCGGCGTAGCCGTACTCGGCGAAAACGTGAGCAGCGGCGGTGAGGATCCGCTCCCGGGTGAGCTCGGCCCGGACCTGGCGGGGCGTGCGACGTGGCTGAAGGCGACGGTCGGCCGACGGCATCGGGGGGCCTCCTGGGGGCGCGGAAAGCGAGTAGCCAAAGACCTGAGCTATTGTTCACAATAGAGCGATGAGCTGCAAAAACAAGGTTGCCGCGTGAGGTCCGAAGGTCAGCCGCAGCAGGTGCTGACGACGGTGGACGAGATCGAGGCGGCCGTCGGGCGCCCGGCACCGATGATCATGCTCAAGCAGATCGGCGCCCTCGACGAGGGCTGCCGGACGGTCCTCGCCCGGTGCCCGATCGCGGCGTTCGGCTACCGCGACACCGGCGGCACCAGCAGGACGACTTTCGTCGGCGGCGCACCGGGGTTCACCCGCGTCCACTCACCCACGCGGATCTCGTTCTCCCTCACCGAGCCCGGCGACCCGCACGGCCCGGTCTCGTTGTTCTTCCTCCTGCCGGGCGTCGGCGAGCTCCTGCGCGTCAACGGCACGGTCGCCGCACGCCAGGGCTCCGAGACGACGGTCGAGATCAATGAGGCGTACGTGCACTGCGCTCAGGCCGTACTCCGGTCCGGTCTCTGGCGGCCACGCGCCCAGCTGCAGCCGACCGCCGAGCTCGCCGGGGACGGGCCCCTGAGCCGACCAGGTGTCGCCGGCTTCCTGGCCGGTGCGCCGTTTCTCGCTCTGTCCAGCTGGGACTCGTCCGGCGGCAGCGACACGAGCCCGCGCGGCGATCAGCAGGCGGTGGCGCGGATCCTGGACAGCCGCACGCTCGTCATCCCGGACCGGCGGGGCAACAAACGCGCGGACACGCTGCACAATCTGCTCCAGGACGACCGGCTCTCGTTCGCCGCCCTGGTTCCGGGCCGTAGCGGTGTCCTGCACGTCCGCGGCCGCGGCGCGATCACCGCCGATCCGGCACTTCTGGAGACGATGGCGTTGCGCGGCACGCCCCCGCACGCGGCGTTGCTCATCGACGTCGAGCACGCCGAGGTGACGGGCAACGACGCCGTGGCCCGGTCCCGGCTGTGGTCGCCCGGTGCCCACCTGGACCGCGGCACGGCGCCGGACCTGATAGCGCTGGCCGGGGAGCACCTCGCCGCCAACGCCGACGGTCGTTCCACCACGTTGCTGGTGAGGGTGGTCGCGGTGATCCCGGGCATGACGCGGTTGCTGCGGCTGGTGATGGACCGCGCCTACCGTTTCGGCTTGCGCAAGGAGGGCTACGGGGACATCGCGCCCGTCCCGGGCGGCCGTCGCCGGAGCCAGGCCGAGGTGGGTGATCCGCTGCGGCAGGTGCGCATCACCGAGGTACGCCGGGAGACGCCGAGTGCGGTCACTCTCGTCCTGGAGGACGCGGGTGACCGCCGCGACGTGTTCGAGTTCCGGCCCGGGCAGTTCTTCACGCTGGTCGCCGACATCAACGGCCGGCCGGTGCGGCGGGCGTACTCGGCGTCCTCGGTGCCGGGCACGTCGCGGCTGGAGGTCACCGTCAAGCGGGTGGAGCTGGGGCGGTTCTCCACCCACGTGCACGGCGGCCTCCGCGCCGGGGACCGGCTCGCGGTGCTCGGCCCCTCCGGGTCCTTCCACGCCGGGCCGCACGCCCCGGAGCAGCTCGTGCTGGTCGCGGCGGGCAGCGGCGTCACACCGATGATGAGCATGATCCGTACGCGGCTCGCGGCCGAATCGGCCTCGGACCGGATCGCGCTGCTCTGCAGCAGCCGTGACGCGGACGAGGTGATCTTCGCTGAGGAACTGACCCGGCTGGCCGGGGAGCATCCCGGCCGGCTGTCGGTCACCCACGTCCTGACCCGCCGGGACGGCCGGCTGGACGCGGAGGGTGTGCGGCGGTGGATCACCGGTGTGGCCCCGGGTGCGGACGCTCACTACTACGTGTGCGGGCCTGAGCCTTTGATGGATGTCGTCCAGGAAGTGCTGGCCGGGCTCCGGGTGCCGGACGCCCAGGTGCATCAGGAGCGCTACACCAGCGGAGCTGACACCGGGAACGCGACGACCGTGCCGCAGGAGATGACCGTCGAGGAGAACGGGCGGCCGGTGGGGACGGTGGTGGTCGAGCCGGGGCAGACGCTGCTCGACGCGGGGCTGGCCGCGGGGCTGCCGATGCCGTACTCGTGCACGGTCGGCAACTGCGGCGACTGCACGGTGCGGTTGCACAGCGGCGAGGTGAGCCAGAACGAGCCGAACTGCTTGACGCCGGGGCAGCGGGCAGAAGGTTTGGTGCTGACCTGCACGGCCTGCCCGCTGTCGGCGGTGACCCTCGACATCGCGAGCTCTTGACGGTCCTCCGTACCGTATCGGCCATGGCTTCTCCGAAAGGACGCGTCCGTAGCGTCCTGAGCATCTTCCCCGGTCTCCCGCGCCGCGGGCCCGCGATCATTCTTGTCGCTCTGGTAGCCCTGGCCGGTGCGTGGTACGGCGGTGCCGCGGGCCATCGCGTGGGCCTGGAGCTGGCTCCCGAGCTGCCCCGCGGTGCGGCCGCGGCGCAGATCACCGGGACGGTGCTGCCCGGGTTCAAGGTGTGGGGCGGCGGCGACCCCGATCCCGTCGTCTCGCAGCCGGACGGGGAGGGCGTCGAGTACGGCTACGCGACCTACTGGGTGCGCCACAACGACGCGACGCGCGACGTCGGCGGTTACAGCGCCGCGGCGCGGGACCGGCTCGTGGCCGCCGGGTGGGAGGTGCACGACTTCACGCTCACCGGCCCGGAGGACTACGTCGACAGTGGTCAGGGCACCGGGGCGACCTTCTGGGCGGACCGCTCGGGGCTCGTGCTCGGGTACGACAATTCGCTGCTGACGGGGTTTCCGGCGTACGACTCCGACGGTGGTGTCCAGCTGACGCTGCGCCGCGGCAGTTCGTCCGGGGCGGTGGTGGCCGGGTGGGCCGGCGCGGTGCTGGGCGCGCTGCTCGCGTGGTTCCTGGGCGCCTGGGTCAGCCGTACCCTGTCCGGGGCCGCGGGCGGTGCGGCCGTCTCGGGTGTGCTGGGCGTCGGCATGCTGGTCCTGTCGCTGCCGGCCATGGTGATGAACTCCCCGCCGGACCCGCCGGGCGCGTCGCCCTGGTGGGGCGGCCTCGGCTACCTCGGCCTCTTCACGACCGTGCTGGCCGCCCTCGCCGCCACGCTGCTGTTGTTCCTCGCCGGGGTAGTGGCCCTGAGCCGGAGCGGGAGCTGGCGCCGAGCCCGCGGGTCGGCCGCCGCCGTGCTGCGCCGCCACCCCCGGGTTGCCCTCGCCGGCCTGGCCGTGGCGGTCGCCGGGCTGGTCGCCGCGATCGTCCTGCCGTCGTCGCCGGCCGCGCTGCCCGCGGTCAAGGCGGCGTGCCGGCCGGCGCCCGGCGTGCCGGCCGAGGCCCCGGCGGAGGAGACCCGGGACAGCCTGCTCGCCCACGTGTACGTCGATCCGGCCTCCACGCCGGACGAGCGGAACCTGATCACCGCGGCGATCCGCCGCAGCTGGGCGGGCGACACCCAGGGGATGATCTGGGATCCGAACGCGGCCGAGTTCCGCGACACCTACTGCGACGGCGGGCCGGTCCAGGCCGAGGCCGTCGCCGGACTGCCGTACTTCTTCCCCGTCGACCTGGGCGTGGCGAGCGACTTCCCCGCGCTGGTGCAGGAGGTCCAGGGCATGCCCGGCGTCGTCGCCGTCCAGCACAGACCGGCCTGAGCCGCGGTCAGTCGAGGGTCAGGGGCTGCACCAGCGGGAACGAGGCGCTGAGCATGCCGGCGCTGGTCTGCACCTGGTAGCGGCTGCGCCCCCGCTTGACGATGGTGCCGGCCAGCCCGGCGTACCGTCCCGCGCCGGCCAGCCGGACCCGGTCGCCGACCTTGAGCTCGACGGGTGCCGGCTCGCTCCGGGGTGCGCGCAGCCGGGCGAGCTCGGCCGTGTAGCGAGGATGCATCGGAGCCGGCTGTCCCCGGTAGGTCCAGGTGTAGAGCGCGGCCAGGTCGAAGGTCGCGCAGCAGACGGCACACGAGCGCACCCGGACCGGCCGGCGATGAGCCGTCGTCCGATGACCCGCCGCGCAGACCCCCTCCCACGCCCCGTCCACCTTCGGTGCGTCGACCGGCATGCACCGCTGCCCCGAACAACCGATCCGCCGCGCCGCCGCCCGCCACACCCGGTCATGACCGTGCCGCGGGCCGACAAGAGCGTGGGCGATCTCGTGCAGCACGGTCTCCCTGACCTGGTCCGGGGAGTACAGGCTCATCAGGTGCCGCGACAGGCCGATCACCTTACGGTCCGAGTGGCAGATCCCGGCCCTCGTCCGGGCGTTGTCGAGCACCAGCCGCCAGCCGGTGAGCCCGTGCTGGTCCATCAGCCGGGCGGCGAGCTCCCGGGCCTGCGTGTGGTTCAACCGCGATACTCCTCGTCGTGGGTCCTGACCGCCCGTCGATGGTGCCACGAGCCCACGGCGACCCTCCGGCCCGCACCGCGTTCAACGGCTCTGAAGGCCGGCGCGGAGGCTCTGCGGGCCGATGACGAGCTCGTCGGCCCCGAAGCGCAGCACCAGACCTGCGCAGGCGGCTCGCCGCCCAGGGCGGGGATCACGGCCCCGGCGTCGAGCCGCTGCCCGACGAATCCGGACAGGACACCGTCGCTCAGGCCGCCCGAGGGGGGCGGGTCATCCCGCACCAGCCGGAGCTCACCGTCCCGGCCGTGCAGCCCGAGCGGCAGGTCACCCGCCAGTAGCAACCAGGCATCCAGCCCGGGAGGTGGTCATCGGGCCCGCAGCCGCGTCACCGCGGCCAGGATGTCCCCCCGGTTGTGGCGCGACTTGAGCCACGCCGGCAACTTCTCGATCAACGACATCGAGCAGCCCCCGTACAGGCCCCGCTCCCGCAGCCCGGCGGCGACGAACTCGGCCAGCAGGTTCAGGTGGGCCCGGTTGTACGCCCACAGCCGATGCCCCCGCACGGTCGCCGTGAGCCACAGCGGCTGCCGGAAGAACGGGTCGACGCCCGCACCCCGGCACGACGAGCGGTCCCGTGACGCCCAGGTGGCCACGTGCCCGCACGCGCGGCACACCAGCCGCCGCGGCTGGGCCGTCGGTAGCTCCTCGACGGCCGGATCCGCGACCACCTGGGCGTGGGCGGCACAGCGCGGGCACACCACGTCGATCGGCTGCCGGGCCAGGTTGTACAGGAGTAGTCCGACGTCGGATCGCGGAAGCGGGACACCTGGGCGGCCTTCATGCGCTGGACGGTACCGCTACGGCCGGTCCCGGCACCGCCGCATTTCCCGCCCACGCCACCTGCCTGGGACGTCAGGGCCGAAGGGCCCGCGTCGGTAGGTGCCTGCGCCTCTGCCGGCTGCCGTAGCCCGTGCGGTCTGCTGGAGGTGTCAGCAGCAGGCAGGGCGCCGAAGGAGGAGAGCCATCATGGTGAAGCGCCATCTGATCGCGGCCGGGTTCGCCGTCGCGTTGCCGGTCTCCAGCACGTTCGCCATTCTTCTGGTCGCCGCCGGCATCGAAGGAGCCGTCACCGGCGTCCGCCGTCATGTCCGTCGGTGAGGTCGGGCCGGCACCGTCGATGCCGGGAGTGGATCACCTGTCGACGCCGGCAGAATGATCACATTGGGTTACTCGACTGGACCGGATCGTGACCTTGTGCCATCGTCGACGGGTGTCATTGCTGATGCGTGCTGAATTGCTCGCCGACCACACCGTGGTTCTCGCCCTGTCCGGTTCGGTGGTCTATCAGAGCCCGGAGCAGATCCCGGGGGCGGTGCGGGCGGCGATCGTCCGCTGGGCGCCCCAGGCGATCCTGCTCGATCTGGCCGACGTCCGCGTGCTCGACGCCGCCGGGATCGCGGCGCTGCTGGACAGTCACCGCGCGGTCAGCTGGGCCGGGATGTCCTTCGCGCTGATCAACGTCGACACGTTCGTGATGGGCCAGCTGCGCGACATCGGCGTGGCCAGTCTCATCCGGGCCCAGCAGCCGGCCGAGGAGGACCGGGCCACCGTCGACGTCTGACCCGGCCCGTCAGAGCACCCGGACCAGCCCGGCCACCGCCTTCTCGACCGTGGCTCGGCGGTTGCTGGTGGGTTCCTCGTGCAGCGCCTTCAGTGACCACGAGGCGGTGTCCCAGCTCGTCACCAGGGCCAGCACCATGGCCAGCAGTTCCGCCGCCGGGATGTCAGTGCGAACCTTCCCCGCCTGCTGGGCGGTTTCCAGGGCTTCGACCTTCGCCCGGTACGCCGTGACCTCGGCGTCGATGGGCTGCGGCCGTTCCAGCGCCGCCCACTGCGTCAGCCGCCGCACATGCGGGCGCGCCTCCAGCAGCGTGAACAACTCACCGGCATAGCCGGGCAGGTCCGCGGCGTCGAACGGCGCAGCCTCGGCCAGCTCCAGCAGGCTGCCCGCGACGATCAGGTCGAACAGCTCTTCCTTGGCGCCGAAGTGCATGTAGATCGACCGTTTGTTGGCGGCCGCGGTGTCGGCGATCCGGTCGACCCGGGCGCCGGCCAGGCCGTAGCGGGCGAACTCGTCGACCGCCGCTTGCAGGAGGCGGCGTTTGGTCTCAGTGGCGTCAGGCGGCATGTGACCCATCGTACGTAACCACCCAGTTGCTTACCATGCGCTGACGGGGCACGATGAATGTATCCAGTTAGTTACCTACGGAGGCATCATGTCCCGCACCTGGTTCATCACCGGCACATCCTCAGGCTTCGGCCGCCACCTGACCGAGCAACTACTCGAACGCGGCGAGCGCGTTGCCGCCACCGCCCGCCGCCCGGAAGCCCTCGACGACCTGGCGGCCCGCTACGGCGACCGTCTCTGGCGCGCCCGCCTGGACGTCACCGACACCACCGCCCTGCGCGAGGTCGTCGACCGGGCGTTCACCGAGCTCGGCCACATCGACATCATCGTGTCCAACGCCGGCTACGGCCTCTTCGGCGCGCCCGAGGAGCTCAGCGACGAGCAGATCGACCGGCAGATCGCCACCAACCTCACCGCCTCGATCCAGCTGGCCCGCGCGGCCACGCCGCACCTGCGCCGTCAGGGCGGCGGACGCTACTTCCAGATCGCCAGTGTCGGCGGCCAGGTGGCGTTCCCGGCGATGAGCCTCTACCACGCGACCAAATGGGGGATCGAGGGCTTCTGGGAGTCCTCGGCGCCCGAGCTCGCGCCGTTCGGCATCGGCGTGACGATCGTCGAGCCCGGTGTCTCCCGCACCAATTTCGCCGGCGGCGCGGTGCTGGGTGCGCCGCTGCCCGAGTACGCCGACGGCCCGTCGGGACAGTTGCGGCGCATGCTCTCCGGCGAGCTTCCGCCCCTGCCCGCTCCCGGCGACCCCGCGAAGATCGCGGCGGCCGTCATCGCCTCCGCCGACCTGCCCGAGGCGCCGCTGCGCCTGACGCTCGGCTCGGACGCGTACGAGGCGGCGACCGCGGCCCTGCGCAACCGCATCGAGGCCCTCGAAGCGGCTCGGGACCTCGCGTACTCAACCGACGCCATCGAGTGAAGGTGGTCGGCCATCGCTGAGCGGGGGTGGCAGGAGGTGGCTGCGGGCGTACGCGATGGCACTGGGCGTGTCCGCGAAGACGCAGCCGTCGCGGCGCAGGTGCTCGGCGACGCCGAGAGTGCTCAGCACCTCCTCGTGGCTGGTGGCGATGCCCGAGAGCAGCACGGTGATGCCGCGCCGTTGCAGCCGGGCGATGGCATCGCCCAGCACGTGCGCCCCCGTGGCGTCCATGGTCGACACCCGTGACATGCGCAGGATCACCACCTGGGCGTCGGTGATCTCGGACAGTTGCAGCAGGAACGTGTGGGCCGCGCCGAAGAACAGCGGTCCGTCGAGGCGGTAGGCGACGATGTGCTCGGCGAGCAGGGCGTGTTCCTCGGTGCTGTGATCGCCCTGCTCCAGCGGGATCTGCTCGATGCGGGCGGTGCGGGCCACGGCGCGCAGGGCCAGCACCATCGCCACGGCGATGCCGACCACCACGGCGGTGACCAGGTCGACGGCGACGGTCACGGTGAAGGTGAGGACCAGCACCAGCGCGTCGCGGCGGGTGGACCGGGCCAGCGCGAGCAACGACGCCGCCTCGACCATGCGGACGGTGGTGGCCAGCAGCACCCCGGCCAGCGCGGCCAGCGGGATGTGCGCGACCAGCGGGGCCGCCGCGAGCACGATGACGGCCAGGACGGCGGCGTGGGTCAGCGACGCCAGTTTCGAGCGGGCGCCGGCGCGTACGTTGACCGCGGTGCGGGCGATCGCCGCCGTCGCCGGGATCCCGCCGAACACGGGGGAGACCAGGTTGGCCAGCCCCTGACCGAAGAGCTCGCGGTCGGGGTCGTGGCGCTCGTTGACCGTCATGGCGTCGGCGACCGTGGCCGACAGCAGGCTCTCCAGCGCGGCGAGCGCCGCCACCGCCACCGCGGCGGGCAGCAGCGTCCGCACGGCGCCGATGTCGAGGAAGTCCAGCGACGGAGCCGGTAAGCCCGCGGGCAGGCGACCGATGCCGGGCAGGGTGAGGGGCGTGACCTCGACCAGGATCGTGGCGGCGGCCACTGCGATGAGGGAGAACGGCACGCCGGGGCGCAGGCGGGCGCCGAGCAGCATCACCGCCGCGACGCCCAGAGCCACCGCGACAGCGGCCGGGTGCGGGTCGCGGGCGAAGCGGGCCACCGCGTCGGCGGCGACCGCCCACACCTTGTCGCCGTGCGCGCCCGAGACGCCGAGGGCGGCCGGCACCTGCTGCAGGGCGATGACCACGGCGATGCCCGCGGTGAAGCCTTCGATCACCGGGGTCGGCAGGTACCGCACGTAGCGGCCGAGCCCCGCCACCGCCAGCCCGACCAGGATGACCCCGGCCATCGCGCCGACCATCAGCACCCCGGCCGGGCCGACCTGCGCGACGACCGGCACCAGGACCACCGTCATCGCCCCGGTGGGCCCGGACACCTGCAGGTTCGAGCCCCCGAACACGGCGGCGACCGCGCCGGCGACGATCGCGGTGACCAGCCCGGCCTGTGCCCCCAGGCCCGACGTGACGCCGAAGGCCAGCGCCAGCGGCAACGCCACCACGGCCACCGTCAGCCCGGCGACCAGGTCGGCGCGCGGGGCGCGGCGCACCGCCGCCCAGTCGGCGCGTTGCGGAAGCAGCCGGACGAAAGGCACGGACCCGCCCACGGCACCCTCATCTCCCACCGGCCACTGCCACGTCATCTCGCGACTTGCGAAGATTAGCAATTAAGCAAGACGATAGCCTCAGGGGTGCCGGTGGACCCGGTCGCCCGCGCGGTCGCCGTCGTGGAAGCATCAGCACGGCGCAGGCCGCGACCGCGACCCGCCGCCGGCCGGCGGGGGACTGAGGACCGAGGTGGTGACGGTGAGCCGACCGCTGTACCAGTTGAAGGCCGAGTTCTTCAAGACGCTCGGCCATCCCGCGCGCATCCGGGTGCTGGAGCTGCTCAGCGAACGCGAGCGCTGCGTGGCGGAGATGCTCCCCGAGGTGGGCATCGAGCCCGCCCACCTGTCGCAGCAGCTGGCCGTGCTGCGGCGGGCCAACCTGGTCGTCACCCGCCGCGAGGGATCCACCGTGTACTACGCGCTGACCAGCCCGCACGTCGCCGAGCTGCTGGCCGTGGCGCGGCAGATCCTGTCCGGCGTCCTGAGCGGCCAGGCGGACCTGCTGCGCGACCTGCACGCCGACCCGGCGTAGGCGCCGGTCAGAGTTCGAGGGTCCGCTCGATCGACCGCAGCCGGTGCCGGGCCATGGCCAGGTTCGCGCGGTCCCGGTTCAGCGCCAGGTACATGAACAGGCCCTGGCCGGACCCGCCGGTGACCGGCCGGATCAGGTGGTACTGCGAGCCGAGCGTGACCAGGATGTCGTCGATCTTCTCGTGCAGGCCCAGCAGGTCCATCGTGCGCAGCTTGGCCCGCAGCACCTCGGTGTTGGCCGCCGCGGCGATGGCCACGTCGAAGCTGCGGTCGCCGCCGGCCGTGCCGAGCGCCATCCTGCTGGTGTAGTCGACGATGGCCGCCACGATGGCGCCGTCCAGCTGCAGGGCGTCCTTGAGAGCCACGTCCATCTCCGCCATGTGCAAACCCCTCCCCAGTGGTGTGTTGTCCGGTCGAGGATCACGGACCCCGGCGGGGGACAGTCGGACTGCGTGTCCGCCCGCACCGTCACACGTCGATGAAGGATCGAGTCACAACGGGAACGACTTGCCAATGTTTGCAACTCGGTAGTGCAGCAACTTCCGTGAACGACAAGAGGGTGGCTGGTGTCGGTACCGCTCTATCAGGCCAAGGCGGAGATGTTCCGCGTCCTCGGCCATCCCGTACGGATCCGCGCGCTGGAGCTGCTGCAGGCGGGCCCGCTGCCGGTCCGTGACCTGCTCGCCGAGATCGACGTCGAGCCGTCCACCCTGTCGCAACACCTCGCGGTCCTGCGCCGGGCCGGCGTCGTCGCCTCCGTCCGCGACGACGGCCACGTCCTGTACGCGCTCAGCACGCCCGCCGTCGCGGATCTGCTCGCCGCCGGCCGGCGCATCCTCGGCGCGGTCCTGGCCGACCGGGACGGCTTGCTGGCCGAGCTGCGGGGCACCGCGTCGCCGGCCGCCGGCGCGGACGCACCGAGGTGGTGAAGACCCGGCCGGCAACCTGACACGTTCCTGACTTCGGCTTGCCAGGCTCCTTGCGCCCGGGACCGTCCCGGGCGCGGGAGAGAGAGGCAACCCGATGCGGAGAAGTCACCCGCTGCTGGTGACGGTCGTGGCGCTGGCGGCTTTGTCGGCCTGCGGACCGTCCGAGCCGGCCGCCGACAAGTCGTCCAAGGTGGCCACGCTGGCCAGCCCCGAGGCCAAGGCGTCCGCCTCGGCCAAGCCGGAACGCCCGCGGGAACGGCTGGACGGCACGCCCGAGGAGTTCGAGGCCATGCTCGGGCCCTACGACAAGTGCCTCAAGGAGCACGGCGCGCTGCCCAAGAGCGAATGGACCAAGGACAACAAGCGGCCGGATCCCAAGACGATCACCAAGCTGGCCGACAAGGCCGAGGCGGCCGACCGGATCTGCAATCCCCTGTACTTCCCGTTGCCGCCGTGGGAGAAGGATCCGGCCAACCCCGAGGCGCGCGACTTCGCCCGCGACGTGGTCAAGTGCCTGAAGAACAAGGGCATCAAGTTCGTCGAGACCGGCGACAACGGCATCGACATCGCCCTCGGCGGCGACCAGAACGACATGCCCTCGATCCGCAAGGGCCTGGACCTGATGCCCGAGTGCGAGCGTCAGGCCGCGGCCAAGCTGAAGAAGTGACCGTGCCGGGGCGGGGGGGGGGGGGGGGGCCGCCCCCCCCCGCGCGGCGACGGGGGGGGGGGCCGGGGGGTTTTTTTTAAGCAAAAAACCAAAAAAACAAAAACAAAAAAAA
>NZ_JBSGFR010000058.1:0-49955 GCF_053603475.1 Actinoplanes sp. NPDC004185
GGTCGCTGAACCACTTACCGGAGACCTCTTCGTCTATCGATCACCGCCACGCCGCAACCTCAGCCACCGCCCGACATTACGAAACGCGACCTAGTCGGCCAGGCCGCCCAGGCTCAGGTTGACGGTGCTGCCGGTCATCCCGCTCGCCCGGTCGCCGGCCAGCAGGACCGCGGCGCCGGCCAGATCGGCCAGCGTCATGACCCGCCGGGCGTGCGTCGTGCCGGCCAGCGCCGCCTCGAACTCCGCCCACTTCGCTCCCGAGGACTTCGCCTCGAAAGCCTCCCGCATGGTCCGGGTCTCCGGCATGCCGTGCGGCCGCAACCCCACGACCCGGATCCCGTACGGCGCGAGCTCGGCGGACAGGTCCCGGGTGAGCTGTTCCTTGGCCGCCTGCGCTGGACCGTACCCGCCGTTGAGCCGCAGGCCGGTCCGGGCCGGCAGCCCGGTGACCGTCATGATCACCCCGGACCCGGCCGGGATCATGCGCCGGGCGGCCAGCCGCGCGGTCAGGAAGTACGCCATCGGGTACGCCGCGATCGGCTCGGCGAACCGCTCGGCGGCCAGCTCGACCAACGGCACACCCAGGATCGGAGCGTTGGCGATGCCGACGGCGTCGAACAAGATGTCGATCCGGCCGGCCCGTTCGACCACGGCCGCCAGGTGCGCGTCCACCGCCCGCTCGTCCAGCGCGTCGACCTCGGCCACCTCAGCGCCGGCGACCTCCGCGCCGACCGCGTCGACCGAAGCCCGGCGGTGCCCGGCGAGAAACAGCCGGGCCCCCTCAGCGGCGAAGGCGCGAGCCACCGCGCCGCCGACCGCCCCACCGGCCCCGTAGATCACGGCCACCTTGTCCCGCAGCAACATCGCAACCACCTTCCGGGCCCCGTCGATCAGAGCCGTCGCAAGGCAGACACCGCCGGCTAAGCGGACTGGGCGGCGATCTCCCGAGCCCGGTCCCGCGCGGCCTCCAGAGCGGCCAGCAGCGCCGCCCGGACGCCGTGCTTCTCCAGCTCGCGGATCGCCGAGATGGTCGTGCCGGCCGGGGAGGTCACCGCCTCGCGCAGCTTCACCGGGTGCTCGCCGGAGTCGCGCAGCATCACGGCCGAGCCGATCGCGGTCTGCACGATCAGCTCGTGGGCGACCTGGCGCGGCAGCCCGAGCAGGATCCCGGCGTCGATCATGGCCTCGACCAGCAGGTAGAAGTACGCCGGGCCGGAGCCGGACAGCGCGGTCACGGCGTCCTGCTGGGTCTCGGGCACCCGCATCGTCTTGCCCAGCGGCTGGAAGATCTCCTCGGTCAGCGCCAGGTGCTCGTCGGTCGCGTACGGGCCCGCGGAGATCACCGTCATGGCCTGGTCGACCAGCGCCGGGGTGTTGGTCATGACCCGCACCACCGGGATGCCGCCGGGCAACCGTTCGGTGAAGAAGCTCGTCGGCAGGCCCGCGCACAGCGACACCACGAGTTTGCCCGGCGGGATCTTCATGCCGAACTCGTCCAGCAGCTTGCCCGCGTCCTGCGGCTTGACCGCCACCAGCAGCACGTCGGCCTGGGTGACGGCGGTGAGGTTCAGGGTCGGCCGGATGCCGTACCGCTCGGCCAGCTCGGCGGCCCGCTCCGGGCGCCGGGTGGTGGCGATGATCCGGCCGGCCGGCCAGCCGGCCCGCAGCAGACCGGAGAGCACCAGCTCGCCGAGCTTGCCGGCACCGATCACCGCGATCATGTGATTACCCATCGGACCCCTTCGGGACAGAAAAAGGGGGCGACCGGCGGTCGCCCCCTTTTTGTGAAAGAACGCCGGCTCAGCTGCCGAAGAAGACCTCGGCCTCGTCGTACCGCGAGATCGGGACGGTCTTGAGCTCACCGGTGCCGTCGGCGAGCGGGACGCGGACGATGTCGGTGCCACGCAACGCCATCATCTTACCGAAATCACCCTCGTGGACGGCGTCGATCGCCTGCAGGCCGAAGCGGGTCGCGAGCACCCGGTCGAACGCGGTGGGCGTGCCGCCGCGCTGGATGTGACCGAGGACGACCGTACGGGCCTCCTTGCCGGTCTTCTCCTCCAGCTGCTGCGCCAGCCACTGGCCGATGCCGCCCAGGCGGACGTGACCGAACGCGTCCTTCTCCTGGCTCTGCAGGCTCATCTGGCCCTCGAGCGGCTGCGCGCCCTCGGCGACCACGACGATCGGGGCGTACTCGACCTGGAAGCGCTTGGTCACGTACGTGGCCACCTGCTCCACGTCGAAGTTGCGCTCCGGCAGCAGGATGACGTTGGCTCCGCCGGCCAGGCCGGCGTGCAGCGCGATCCAGCCGGCGTGCCGGCCCATGACCTCGACCACCAGGGTGCGGTGGTGCGACTCGGCGGTGGTGTGCAGCCGGTCGATGGCCTCCATCGCGATGTTGACCGCGGTGTCGAAGCCGAAGGTGTAGTCCGTGGCGTTGAGGTCGTTGTCGATCGTCTTCGGCACGCCGACGACGTTCACGCCCAGGTCGTTGAGCTTGGTCGCGACGCCGAGGGTGTCCTCGCCGCCGATCGCGACGAGCGCGTCGACGCCCTGCTCGGCCAGGTTGGCCTTGATCCGCTCCACGCCGCCGTCGATCTTGAACGGGTTGGTGCGGGAAGAGCCCAGGATGGTGCCGCCGCGCGGCAGGATACCCCGGACCTCGGCGATGCCGAGGGGCTTCGTCAGGCCCTCCAGGGGGCCCTTCCACCCGTCGCGGAATCCGACGAACTCGTGTCCGTAAGTGGCGACGCCCTTACGGACGACCGCCCGGATCACCGCGTTCAGACCGGGGCAGTCTCCGCCGCCGGTGAGCACGCCGATACGCATGATTGCTCGTCCTCCCTGAGATCAGGTCGCGAGATGCCCGCCTCCGGAGGAGAAAGCTGTCGTCCGGCTGCACTGCCGGGGTCACATGGGGCGGGCCGCAAGCGCACTGTAGTCGCCGCTCGCAGCCCGGACCAAGGCGCCCCGCTACAACTGCACGGTTTCGTTCTCCCCCGCCTCAGGGGTCTTCCCGGTGACCGCGGCCTTGGCATAGCCCAGCAGCGTGACGACACGGGAGCTGTGCGCCGACTCCCAGTACTCCGCGGTGTCGGCGTGCACCTTCACCAGCGTCAGGTTCGGGGTCTCCAGGCCGTCCGGGAACCACGCCTTGAGCATCGGGTTCCACAGCTCCTCGGCCTTGGCCCGGTCGGTGAGCTGCTCGGCGGAGCCGGCGATGGACACCCAGGCGTGCTGCTTGTCGTCGCTGAACGAGACGTTGACCTGGGGGTGCGTGCGGACCTGCTGGACCAGGTCGGAGTCGGAGTAGGTGAAGAACCAGAGGTCGCCGTCGAACTCGACGTCCTGCACGGCCATCGGCCGGCTGACGTGCCGCCCGTCCGCGGTCATGGTGGTGAGCATGCCGATCCGGGCGTCCTTGACCAGCCCTTTGAGCGTTTCCCGCTTCTCCTGCTCGGTCTTCTCGGCCATCACAAATCCCCTCACCGTTGTCGGATACGCAGGGGAACGTGCCCCGTGCGGGGGACCCGAAACGAACGGGCGTCAGCCCCCCATGGCCCGCCAGCGGGCCAGGTTGTGCTTGGCGTCCACCAGGGCGTCGTGCCGGCCCTCAGCGGTCGGCAGGGGCGGGCGGCCGAGGTCGTCCCACTTCTGGCGGAGGTCCTTGGTGAAGCGGGGGATCTCGCGGGGCAGCGCCGGCATCGCCCCCCAGAGCTGGGCCAGGGCCACGTGGTCGTACGCCGCGTACCAGGCCCACAGCTCGATCTGCTCGTCGCGGCCCTGGACGGGTTCGCGCATGAACGCGTACAGGTCGTCGCGGATGCGCTCGCGGGACCGCCACGCCGGGTCGGCCGGGGAGGGCAGCTTGTCGAGCACGTTGCGGCGCACCCAGGGCACCGCCCGGGAGTCGTCGAACTCGGTCGAGACCGCGTAGAACTCGCGGCCGAACTCGTCCACCATGCCGATCGAGACCAGGTCGACCGTGCGCCCGTCCTCGATGAATTCGCAGTCGTAGAAATACCTGTAGGCCATCGCCGACATCCTTGCCTACGCCGCGCCGGTGGTCTCCGCCAGGGCCTGCCTCGCCCGGCCCAGAGCCTCCCGGGCGTTGCCGTCGTCGCCGCGTACGAGCCGCTGGGCCGACCAGTCGGCCTGCACCGCCCAGCGGAAGCGCAGCAGGACCGGCAGCGCCGCGTGCAGTTCGTCCTCGTCGACGGGGCCGGCCGCGAGGTAGCCGTCGAGCAGCTCGGCCGAGGTGTCGGTGCCGCCCGCGTAGACCACGGCCGCCGCCACGTCGTAGAGCAGCGGGCCGGTGCCGCTGGCGCCGCAGTCGAGCAGGCCCGCGCGGCCGGTCGCCGGATCGATCAGGAAGATCTCCGGCGCCGGGTCGCCGTGCAGCACCCCGTACGTGAGCCGGTCGGTGACCGTCAGCCGGGTCATGGCGGTGACAGCCTCGGTGACCGCCGGGCGCAGCCACGGCTCGATCGCCAGGTGCGCCGCCTCCGGGTCGAGCAGGTTCCAGCGGCGCAGCCCCGGATGGCGGAAGCCCTGCAGCCGGCGGTGCACCGCGCCCAGGCGGTCGCCCCAGAACTGCTGGTCGACCGGGTCGCGGCCGTCGAGCGTACGGCCGGGGGCCCGGCGCAGCACGGCCAGCGCACCAGCCGGGGTCTCCGCGGTGAGGCCGCCGGCCAGGGTCCGCACCGGTTCTCCCGCCTCGATACCGGTGCCCCGCAGGTGCTCGGCGGCGGCCAGCCCGGCCTCGACCGGCTGGCGCGCGGCGGGGTCGGCCAGGCGGGCCACGAAGCGTTCGCCGCCCGCGGTCACGTCCCAGCCGTGCGAGAGCAGACCCCCGGGCAACGCCGTGATCTCGGCGGGTACGAGGTGCCACTGGTCGCGCAAAGTCGATCGAAGAAGGTCGTCATCCGGCACGGCGGCGATTATCCCGGTACAGACCGTAATGACGACGGACACCGTGGGCGATAGTCACGCCGGGCGATTGGAGGGTGTACAGATAGCTACTCGCGCGGGATGATCGTAAGCGTCTGCTGGATGTATCAAATGGCGTCGACGTGGCTCTTCATGCTAAGAGTGATCGTTCGCGTCGTGGGGCCGGCGCCGGACAACTGTGTCCACGGGGGTCCCGATCGGGGAGGGACTGACCGTGGATCATCGACTGGCAGAGCACGGAGACGCGCTCACAGGCGTGGAGATGTTCGCCGGGCTGGAGCCGGACGTCCGCCAGCGGGTGATCGCGGCCGCCGTGCCGCGCACGTACCGCAAAGGTCAGATCCTCTTCGTCGAGCACGACCCCGGCGACTCCCTGATCATTCTGCGCCGCGGCGCCATCGCCGTCTTCCGCACTGCCCCGACCGGCGAACGTGCGGTCCTGACCGTGGTCCGCCCACCCGACGTGCTCGGCGAGGTCTCCCTGCTGGACGCGCTGACCCGCTCGGCGTCGGCCGAAGCGATCGAGGACAGCCAGGCGCTGGCCCTGTCCCGCGTGGCGTTCATCGACCTGGTCCACTCCAACCCCCGCATCCTGGACGCGGTGATGCGCTCGGTCGGCGCGCTGATCCGCCGCCTCACCGAACAGAACGCCGACCACGTCTTCCTCGACCTGCCCGGCCGGGTGGCCAAGACCCTGGTCCGGCTGGCCGGCGAGAGCCAGGCCCCGATGATCACCATCGAGCTCAACCAGAGCCAGCTGGCCGAGATGGCGGGCGGCTCCCGGCAGAGCGTCAACCAGGCCATCGGCTCCTTCGCCAGCCGCGGCTGGCTCCGCACCGAAGGCCGCCGCATCGTCGTCACGGATGTTTCCGCTCTCCGCCGCCGGGCCGGCATGGCGGATCGGTAAAGCTCTTTTTCCCTTACGCGTCTCGGCGCCGGGCAACCGCAGGTCGGGGGCTGGAGTTTCGCAGCTTTGGGCTGGTCGGCCGGTCCAGGCCGAGGGATCTGCCGCCGGGCTGATCGCCGCCCGACCGCCGGTCCAGCCGAACAATCAGCCGCCGGCCGATCGCCGCCCACGCCGCCGGCCCAACCGGGCAATCAGCCCCGGGCCGGGGCCTGTCGCGCGGATCATGTCCGTCAGGACGGCGCGGCCGCGGATCCGGTCGCCCTTGCCGTCGATCTAGCCCGGCGGCTGATCCCTCGGCCTGGACCGGCCGCTCAGCTCGGAAGCTGCGCCACTCCGGCCCCGTGCTGCGGTTGGGTGACGCCGGGACGCGTACCCAAGGGTCAGGCCTTTTCTACGGTCGCTGACGTTGAGCGGCTCGGGGCGACGATTGCTGTTTTCAGGGATGCGGCGTAGATGTCGACGTAGGGGCGGCCGGTCAGGGTCATCAGTTCGTACATGATCTCGTCGGTCACCGCCCGCTCGACGAAGCGGTCGCCCAGGGAGTTCGCGTAGCGGGCGAATTCCAGCGGGGCGCCGAAGCGGATGCGGACCCGCTTGATCTTGGGGATCAGTTTGCCGGTCGGCTGGATCTCGTCGGTGTTGAGCAGCGCTACCGGCACGACCGGGGCGCCGCTCTCCAGGGCCAGCCGGGCCACGCCGGTCTTGCCGCGGTAGAGCCGGCCGTCCGGCGAGCGGGTGCCCTCCGGGTAGATGCCCGCGATGTTCCCGCCGCGCAGCACCCGCAGCTGGGTGTCCAGAGCCGCCCGGGCCGCCTTGCCGCCCGAACGGTCCACCGGGATCGTCCCCGTGCTGACGAAGAACTGTCGCATGAGCCAGCCTTTGATCCCCTTACCGGTGAAGTACTCCGCTTTGGCGACGAACGTCACCCTCCGATTCACCAGCAGGGGTGTGAAGATCGAGTCGGAGAAGGAGAGGTGGTTGCAGGCCAGGATCACCGGTCCACTCCGCGGTACGTGGTGCAACCCCTCCACATCGGGGCGGAAGAGGCATTTCAGGACGGGTCCCAGCACGACGTACTTGAGCAGCCAGTAGAACACCGGTGTCCTTTCCCGCGCGCCACGGTCTGTGGCCACCGAAAGCGTACGAAGCGGGAGCGGCACGCCACAACGCACTCCCGGAACCGGCATGTCACGTGTCACCATTCAAGGCACGGTCGGCCGGGCGCAGCTGAACGGGTACCGAATCCGCCGGACGGGGCGGGCACAGCGCGCGACGGCGCGAAGCGAGGAGTGAGCAGGGTGTCAGCGGGTGGCGCCCGCCGCGGGCGGCGGGACAACGGGCTCGACGCGGCCGACTACGCGGCCGCGGGCGACGTGGATCCCCGCGTCGGTGAACACCTCCTGGACGTGCTGGCCGCCGGCGGTATCGCGGCCTACCTGCAGCCGTCCGCGGACCTGAATCCGATCCTGCGCGCCACGACGTTCCCGGCCCGGCCCACCGACCGGCTCTACGTCGACCGCACCCACCTGGCCACGGCCCGCGAGCACCTGCACAAGCTGACCGGCGGCGTGGGACCGACCCCGGTCGCCCCGAAGTCCGAGACCCGGACCGACCAGAGCACCGTGGACGCCGAATGGGCCAAGATCGTGGCCGGCTTCCACACCCCGGTCGATCCGACGGCCCCGCCGTGGCCGGCGTCGGAGGGGGTCGATCCCACCCGCGCGCCGGAGCTGCCGCCGGCCGACCCGCCGGAGCAGCCGCGCCGGCCGGGCGGCACCCTGCCGTCGGCCGCCGACTTCTCGGGCGTCTCGCTCAACCGCCGCCGTACGGACGAGCCGTCCCTGCTCGACGGGCTGGACACGTTCGGCACCGGCGCCGGCACGGATGACGATGACAACGACGAGGACAACGAGCGCTACACCCCGCCGCCTCCGCCGCCGCTGCCGCACATCTCGAAGTACGCGGTCGCCGGCGTGCTCGGCGTGGTGCTCGGTTTCCTGCTGTTCCTGTTCCCGTGGCTGCTGCCGATCGAGCGCAACTTCGTCACCCTGATCGGCTTCACCGCGATCGTCGGCGGCGCGGTGACGCTGGTCTGGCGGCTGCGCTCGGGCGACGACGACGATGACTTCGACGACGGCGCAGTGGTCTGACGAGACCTCGATAAGGACATAGATCACTGCCGTTGTTCCTCTCGGTAGCCATCGCGTAACCTTTCGTGGATGCGCCAGAGCTCGCTCGTGGTCGTCGCCAACCGCCTTCCGCTGGATGACAGTGCCGCCCCGGACGGTGCGTGTGAGTGGCGGCGCAGCCCCGGCGGCCTGGCCAGCGCCCTGCACGCGATCCTGCAGCAGACGCCGGCGACGTGGGTCGGCTGGAACGGCGGCATCGACAGCGCCCCCGCCCTGCCCGACATCGGCACCCTCCGGATCCGCCCGGTGGCACTGTCCGAGGAGGAGCTCCGCGGCTACTACGAGGGTTTCGCCAACTCGACCCTCTGGCCGCTCTACCACGACGCCGTCGAGCAGCCCGTCTTCGACCGGCGCTGGTGGGAGACGTACCGCGACGTGAACCGGCGCTTCGCCGAGGCGGCCGCCGAGGTCGCCGAGCCCGGCGCCGCGATCTGGATCCAGGACTACCACCTGCAGCTGGTTCCGCAGCTGCTGCGCGAGCTGCGCCCGGACGTGCTCATCGGCTTCTTCCTGCACGTGCCGTTCCCGCCGCCCGAGCTGTTCATGCAGCTACCCCGCCGGGTCGAGCTGCTGCGCGGGATGCTCGGCGCGGACCTGGTCGGCTTCCAGCGCCCGCAGGCCGCGCACAACGTCGCCCAGCTGGCCACCAAACTGCTCGGCGCGCAGGCCACCGACGACCAGATCACCCTGGACGGGCGGGTGGTGCGCACCGGCGCGTTCCCGGTCTCGATCGACGTCAGCGAGATGCAGGCGCTGGCCGCCCGCCCCGACATCGTCGAGCACGCCGAGCAGCTGCGCACCGACCTGGGCCGGCCGCGGCGGGTGCTGCTCAGCGTCGACCGGCTGGACTACACCAAGGGCATCGAGCACCGGCTGACGGCGTACAGCGAGCTGCTGCGGGACGGCCGGGTCAAGGTGCACGACACCGTCCTGGTGCAGGTGGCCGTGCCGAGCCGGGAACGCGTGGACAGCTACCGGGTGCTGCGCGACCGGATCGAGGGCGAGGTCGGCCGGATCAACGGCGAGTACGGCCGGGTCGGCGAACCCGCCATCCACTATCTGAACCAGCCGTTCGACCGGGCCGACCTGGCCGCGCTCTACCTGACCGCCGACGTCATGGTGGTGACCCCGCTGCGCGACGGCATGAACCTGGTCGCCAAGGAGTACGTGGCCGCCCGCGCCGCCGGCACCGGGGCGCTGGTGCTCAGCGAGTTCGCCGGGGCGGCCGCCGAGTTCGAAGACGCGTTCCTGGTCAACCCGCACGATGTGGACGGGCTCAAGGCGACGCTGCTGGACGCGCTGGATGCCGACCCGGCGGATCTGCGGCGACGGATGCGGGCCATGCGTGACCATCTGACCCGCTACGACATCCTGGCCTGGGCGCGCGCCTACCTCACCGCCCTGGACCACTCCGGGCGCCTGGCTGCGGGCCTGCGCCGCTGAGGCGGTTGCCGCTGACGAACATGTTCGCTACGATCGTGTTCATGAGCCCGCGCCGCATCCCTGTCAGCCGCCGTGACCGTCCGGCCAAGGCCCCCCTGAGCAGGGAGGTCCTGGTGGCGACCGGCCTGCGGGTGATGCGGGAGGAGGGCCTGGAACGGCTCACCATGCGCCGGCTGGCGAGCGAGCTGGAGACCGGCCCGGCCTCGCTGTACGTCTACGTCCGCAACACCGCCGAGCTGCACGGCGCCCTGCTGGACGAGTTGCTGGCCGACTTCGACTTCTCCGCCGAGCTGATCGACCTGCTGTACGAGTACACCGTCCTGCTCTTCGGGTATCCCAGCCTGGCCCGTTCCGTGCTGACGCTGCGCCCGAGCGGACCGCACTACCTCCGCCTGATCGACACGATCCTCGGGCTCCTGCTGGCCGAAGGAGTGCCCGACCGCCAGGCCGCCTGGGGTGTCGACCTGCTGCTCCAGCACGCCACCGCGGTCGCCGCCGAGCAGGGCAGCCGGGACGAGGCCACCGAGGCCGCCGGCGAGGAGGAGGAGCTCGCGGCCGTCGTCCGTGAGGCGGACGCCGGCACCTACCCGCACATCCACCGCACCCGCGACGAGCTGCTCTCCGGCACCGGCGAGCAGCGCACCCGCTGGGCTTTCGCCGCCTTGATCAAGGGGCTGAGCAGCATCTCGACCGGCTGACCGAGCCGTGCCCGTTCCGAACATGTTCGTCACGAACGCGTATTCACTGGAGGCATCATGCACACGCCCACCATCACCATCGTCGGAGCCGGCCTGGGCGGGCTGGTCCTGGCCCGCGTCCTGCACGTCCACGGCATCCCCGCCACCGTCTACGAGCTCGACGACTCCCCCGCCGCCCGCACCCAGGGCGGCATGCTCGACATCCACGACTACAACGGCCAGATCGCTCTGCACGCGGCCGGGCTGATCGACGAGTTCCGCGCCATCATCCACCCGGGCGGTGAGGCCACCCGGGTCCTGGACCGGCACAACACCCTGCTGCACGAGGACGCCGACGAGGGAGACGGCACCCGCCCGGAGGTCGACCGTGGGCAGCTGCGGCGGATGCTGCTCGAGTCGCTGCCGGCCGGCACCATCCACTGGGGCCGCAAGCTCACCGGCGCCCGGGCGCTCGGCGACGGCCGGCACGAGCTCAGCTTCGCCGACGGCACCACAGTGGTCAGCGACGTCCTGGTCGGAGCGGACGGCGCCTGGTCCCGGATCCGGCCGCTGCTGTCCGACGCCCGGCCCGCGTACGCGGGAGTGTCGTTCGTCGAGATCGACCTGCTCGACGCCGACGTCCGGCACCCCGGCCCGGCCGCGGTGGTCGGCCCCGGCATGCTGTTCGCGCTCAGCGCGGGCAAGGGTTTCCTGGCCCACCGGGAGACCGACGGCAGCCTGCACGTCTACGCCGCGGTCAGCACACCGCAGGAGTGGATCGCCGGCGTCGACTTCACCGACCGCGGCCGGGCCGAGGCGGTCCTGCTCGAGCACTTCGCCGACTGGGCGCCCGAACTGCGGGCGCTGATCACCGAGGCCGACGGCGACCTGCACCCCCGGGCCATCAACGCCCTGCCGATCGAGCACCGCTGGGAACGCGTGCCCGGGGTGACACTGCTGGGCGACGCCGCCCACCTCATGTCACCGTTCGCCGGCGAGGGCGCCAACCTGGCCATGCTCGACGGCGCCGAACTCGGCACGGCCATCGCCGCGCACCCCGGCGACATCGAGGCCGCGCTGACCGCGTACGAGAAGGAGCTCTTCCCCCGCAGCGCCGAAGCCGCCCGGGAAGCCGCCGACAACCTGGCGCTCTGCTTCGACGACAATGCGCCGCAGAGCCTCGTCGACCGGTTCGCCGCCTACGCCGACGCGCGGTGACCCGGTCAGCCGGCGAGCTCCTTGGTGAGCCAGTCCAGGATCGCGTCGATCGGCTCCGGCCAGTTGGTGTCGAGCATCAGATCGTGGGCCATGCCGGGGAACAGCAGCGGGGCCGCACCGAAGCGGGCCGCCGTACGGTCGAGCGCCTTGCGCGGCACCACCCGGTCATCGGGGCTGCCCACCACCAGCGTCGGCGGGTCCCCGACCGGCGCCGCCGGCGAGGTCGCGAACAGCACCTGCCGGTAGATCGCGGCCGGGGTGCGCTCGAGCTTCGCCCGGTACGCGTCGGCCTCGGCCAGCCCCGTGCTGAACAGCTGCTTGCGGCTCAGCCGGGGCGCCGCTCCGACCAGCGCGGGCAGCGTGCCGAGCGGATTGGCCCGCAACGCGGCGCCCAGGGCCGACCAGCCCTCCGGCACCGGCGAGGCCAGCACGGCGGCCCGGGCCGGATACCGCGCGAGGGCGTGGGCCACCACCAGCGCGCCCGCGCCGTGACCGACCAGCACGGCCTGCCGCGGCAGCCCGGCCGCGACCTGCACGACGTCGTGCACGTAGGCCCGCAGCGACCCGTTCGCCCGCGGGCTCACCGAGCAGGCCGCGAAACCCCGCGACGCCGTGTGCCCCAGCCAGTGCTCGGCGAACGCCCACGCGCCGTGGCCCAGCCCCGGCACGAACAGCACCGGCGGATTGTCCTCGGCGGACTCCGGTACGGCGCTGAGCACCTCCCGCCGCACCGCGGGCACCGGCGACGTCCAGTCCGCGAACCGCAACACCTGCGAACTCATGCGGTGCTCACCTTTCGCATGCCCTCCTGGCCCTTCCTCCGTGGCCTCCGTCCGGTGCAGTCGGTCATGCGGGCTCCAGCTGCTTCAACAAGT
Organism: Actinoplanes sp. NPDC004185; assembly: GCF_053603475.1. Lineage (NCBI taxonomy): Bacteria > Bacillati > Actinomycetota > Actinomycetes > Micromonosporales > Micromonosporaceae > Actinoplanes > Actinoplanes sp. NPDC004185. The sequence continues at coordinate 12,260 of NZ_JBSGFR010000058.1, forward strand.
CTTCCAAAGTGCGCAGATAACTGGTGTGGCTGACCTCGAACCAGTGCCGGGAGGACGGCACGACCCGCAGCCGGGTCCACGACCGCAACGGCCGCGTCGACTCCCGCTGCTGCACCGCGGCCGCCCGGACCGGGTCGGTGGCCCGCAACCGCAGCCAGCGGGCCACGGCCACGCTCTGCCAGTGCGCGAGCGGGAACAGCCCGGCGTCCGGCTGCACCAGCCCGATCACCGCGAGCGTCGGATGCTTACGGGCGAACGCGTGCAGGTGCAGATCAGGCTTGCCGTCGTCGTCGATGTCGAGCAGCTCGGGGGCCAGGAACTCGAACCGGGGCAGGTAGCCGGTCGCGGTGATGACCAGGTCGGGCTCGACCCGGCGGCCGTCGGCCAGCTCCACAGCCGACCCCTCGAGCCGGGTCACGTCCGGCACCGGGGTGATCCGGCCGTGGCCCAGGTAGTAGATGAGCTGGCTGTTGACCACCGGGTGGCTCTCGTACGGGCGGTGGTCGGGCTCGGGCAGGCCGTACCGGGTGATGTCGCCGACGGTGAGCCGCAGAGTGCGGTGGTAGATCCACTGGCGCAGCCACAACGGCAGGCGCAGTTGCAGCATCTTGTCGTTGACCTGGTCGGCGGGGCGGCCGAAGACGTACTTGGGGGCGTACCAGTAGCCGCGGCGGGTCGAGTGCCAGACCGTGGCGGCCTGCTGGGCGGCCTCGACGGCGATGTCGCAGCCGGTGTTGCCGCCGCCGACCACCAGCACCTTGCGCCCACGCAGCTGCGCCGGGTCCTTGTACGCCGACGCGTGGATCACCTGCCCCCGGTACTTCGAGGCGTCCACCGGCAGCGGCTTCGGCGACCAGTTGTGCCCGTTGGCGACGACGACGGCCGCGTACCGCTGGATCCGCTCGGCGCCGCCGCCGGTGCTGCGCGTGGTGACGTCCCAGCGGCCGTCCCCGACCGGCGTCACCGCGACGACCTCGGTGCCGAACCAGATGCTGTCGCCGAGACCGAAGTGCTGGGCGTACCGCTCCAGGTAGCTGAGCAGCTTGCTGTGGTGCGGGTAGTCCGGCCAGTCGTCGGGCATCGGGAAGTCGGGGAACTCGGTGAGCGGGCGGGAAGAAATGAGGTGGGCAGAGGCGTACACCGGGCTGCGATCGTGCCGCCAGTTCCAGGCGCCGCCGACGGCGGTCTCGCGCTCGTAGCAGTCGACGGCGAAGCCCTGCTCACGCAGGTTCTTGATCGCCGCGAGGCCACTGCCGCCGGCGCCGATCACACAGACCGCGTCGTGCCGGTCGGCGATGTCAGGGGTGTCGGGCACCCGGAGATCCTCGCAGAAGCGAGAGCTACTCGGAAGGCAGGGACAGCTCCGCGAGAACGGGCAGGTGGTCGCTGGCCCGGCGGGCCTGATCGGTCTCCACGACCTCGTACCGCTCGACCGTGATGTCCGGCGAGACGAAGAGCCCGTCGAGGCGCAACCGGGGCAGGGTGGCCGGGAAGGTGAGGGCCGCGGAGGCGGCACCGGCGGCGTCGGTGAGACCGTCGGCGACCGTACGCCAGGCACCCCCGCCCGGCCCTTCGTTGAGGTCACCGGCGGCGATCAGCGGACCGTCGACCGCCGCCAGTGCCTCCTTCCAGCGGGCCGCCTGGTCCGGGCGTTCCCGTGCGTCGGTGGCCAGGTGCGAGCCGGACACGGTGAACCGGGCGCCGCGCACCGAGCACTGGGCGAACGCGGCGCCGCGCAGGTGCCGGCCCGGGGTGAGCGGATAACGCAGGCACCACTGCTCGTGCACCCGTACCCGGAGGCTGACGAGCAGCAGGTTGCCCAGCGAGGGAAGCCCGCCGGCCGCCACGACCATGCCGAAGTCACTGGCCAGGGAGGCGCACTTCTGCCGCCAGCGGAACCGGCGCGGGGCCTCCTGCACGACGACGACATCCGGGGCGAGGTCGCGGACGAGCCCGGTGAGGGCCGCCCGATCGTCGCGCAGGCCGTGCACGTTGTAGCTCAATACCCGCAGCGGGACCCCGGACACGGCGTGCTCCTCGTCGTTGGTCAGATACGTCGGGCGAGATCGGCGGCGCCGAGCACACCTGCCGTGTTGCCGGTCTCAGCTGCCCTGATCTCGGCGACCGGAAACCTCCCGCGTTGGGCGAGCTGGTCCCGATACGTCCGTTCGGTGGGTCCCATCAGCAGTTCCCCGGCGTCGATCACGCCCCCGCCGACCACCAGCACCTGCGGGTCGAACGCCTGGGCCAGGTCGGCCATCGCGACGCCGAGCCAGTAGCCGATCTGCGCGAACGCGTCCCGGGCGACCCCGTCCCCGCCCTGCGCGGCCTCGGTGATCATCCGTCCGCTGATCGCCGCCGGATCACCACCGGCCAGCTGCAGCAGCGACGTCGCCCGCCCCGGCTCCTGGCGGGCACCGGCCTGGGCGAACCGCACGAGCGCGTTGCCGCTCGCGTACTGCTCCAAACAGCCGAGCCGGCCACAGCCACACGGATGCCCGCCGTTCACGGACTGGATGTGCCCGAGCTCCCCGGCGATGCCGTTGGCGCCCCGCCACAACCCGCCGTTGATGACGATGCCGCCACCGATACCGGTCCCGACGGTGATCATGACCATGGAGTCGTCGGCGTGCCGGGCGGCGCCGTACCGGAACTCGGCCCAGGCGGCGACGTTCGCGTCGTTCTCCAGCACGGTGGGCAGGCCGACGGCCTTGGCCACGTAATCCCGCACGGGCTCGTCCCGCCAGGCCAGGTTGGGCGCGAACAGGACGGTCGCCCCGGCGGCGTCGATCCAGGCCGCGGCACCGATGCCGACCGCCTTGGCCTCGGGATGGGCGGCGGCCAGCTCGGCCGCGACGGCCACGATGGTGTCCCGGGTACCGGCAGGATCCTCGGCCGGCGTCTCCCGCCGGGTCTGCGCGAGCACGACGCCGCGGTCGTCCACCACCCCGCCGGCCACCTTCGTGCCGCCGACGTCGATTCCGATGGTCAGCGTCACGCTGCCCGTCCCCTCTGTTGTGTCACACCGCGTCGCCGGGACGGGCGTCGTCGCCCGAACCGGCACCACGGCCTTCGGCCGCCTCAGCGGCCGGCGCAGTGCCCGGAACATCATGATCCACGCTGGGCGTCTGCGCCACGCCGGTATCACCGGCCGTGTCGCCATTTGCGGCGGTAACCGCCGCCCAGACATCGGTGGCCCCCATCACGCGTCGAGGGGAGCCGGGACCATTGTCAGGCAGAACAGGGGGTCGGGTTCCGGTTTCTCGACGGCTTTTTCCGGTACGCGCGCCGGCTTGCTCAACCGCAGCGGCGGGGTCCTGGACGGGGGCGGGCCGGGTGCTGGCGGAACGGTCGGTGGTGGGTTGCGCGGCCGCAGTGGGAGCGACCTGCGTGGATGGCCGGCCCGGTGTGGCCCGGCCGGCCCGCCGGGGCGGACGGGTCGCCGCGGCCCGGGCGTCACCCTGCGCCGGCTCCGCCTTCCGCTGAGGCTCTTGAGCCGCGCTTTCAGCGTCGGGCGCGGGGTGCGAGACAGTCCCGGCCGGCGTCACGACCCACGTACCGGCCTCGGTCGACGCGGCATCGGGGCTCTTCCGTGCCGGCCGGGACGTCGGGGCGGGTGCGGTGCGCGGCCGGGCGGGTGGCCGGGAAGTGCGGGTGGCAGCCGCCCAGGGGTCACCTGACCTCGACGACGGTGAAGCTGTCGGCTCGGTGGGAGTTGCGTCGGTCCGGGTGGCTGCCTGTTCGGCCGCGGTCCCGGTCGTCGGGTCCTGCGGTGCGGTGGCTCGTGCTGCCGGGGAGTCCGCCGGTCGGGCGCGGGTCGCCGCCGTCCACGGATCGTCGGTCTCGCGGACCTCGTGGCCGGGTGGGGTGGTACCGGCCGGCTCGGCCCTGCGGGTCGCCGCCGACCAGGCCTGGTCCGGCGTTGTCGTCGGGCGGGGCGGTGGCTTGCGGTGGGCCGACGTGCCGGTCGGGCCGGTCACCGCCGAGAAGGCCCGGAGCAGGCTCGCCACTCCGCTCGCGAAGTCGCCCGCGCCGGTCGCCAGGCGTTCCGCCTGCTCCGGGGTCGGGTTGCGCACGCCGGCGATCGCCCGGCAGATCGGGCACGCGCAGCATTCCGCACTGCCGGTGGACCAGCCGCCGAAGCGGGTGGCTCCCGCCCACAACTGGCGGCCCGCGGCCTGTCGCGCCTGCGCGCCCAGCGAGTCGAGCGTGTGCTGATAAGCCTCGCGCCAGTCGAAACCCAGCTGATCGCTGTCTTCCGTAGCACCGCCCCGCGGCCCGCCGCCGCCCCCCGCACCCGGCATTCCGTGGCCGCGCTCGGCCCCGCCCCGCGCACCGGTCTGCGGTGAGCCGGTGGCAGGTCGATCACCGCCGCCGGAACCGGCTTCCCGCCGGCCGGCGGCCGCGTTCGAGCGTGCTTCGCGCGGGTCGATGGGGTGGTCGCGGTCGGTGGGCCCGCTCGGCCCGGCCGGTTGGCGGTCCGGGGTGCCGCCCAAGAACTGGTCCATCAGACCGGAAAGCCTGTCGGTCAACCCGGTCAACCCGGTCAGCCCGGCCGGGTCGCGCGGGTCACGGTCCTTCGGCGGCCCACCCAAGCCGGCCTGGGAGGCCATGGCGAGCACCGTCGCGACCAGCTTCTCGGCCTCCTGGCGGGCCGTTCCTGTGGGCTCTGCCATTGTCCTGCTCCCCTGCTCGCGACCGCATGTGCGGCGCGGCCGGACGTGCTGCCCGGCTACGCCTTGGCGAGGCTCTCGACGCGGCGTTTGAGTTCCTTCAGCGCCGTGTCCATGATCATCTTCTCGGCCTTGCGGCGGAACATGCCGAGCATGCCGATGGAGAGCTCCACCTCCAGCATGTACGTCACTGTCGTGGTTCCGTCGCCGTTGTCGGCCAGGTCATACGAGCCGTTGAGGGTGCGCTGCATCTTCGAGGGTGCGACCAGGTGCCACTCGATGCGCGACAGATCCTCCGCGTACGCGTAGTCGAGGGTGTAGTCGTCGTTGAGCGGTCCCGCGTCGATGACGAACCGGACCTGGGCGGCGTACCCGTCCTCGTACTCCTCGAGCACCTCGACCTGTTTCATCGCGTCCGCCCACTCGGGGTAACGCGGAAAGTCGCAGATCACCGCGGCCACCTGAGCGAGGGGCGCATGGACCTGGATCGACTGCGTCGAGGTGTCCGCCATGGCTGGCAGGTTACCCGGTTCGGGCCCGCGTCCGGGCCACCGGGCACCGCCCGTCGCCGACCGGTTCCGCACCGCCACCCGCCACGGGACCGCCCGGCCCGGCCACCGCGGTCCGCCCCGTGCAATCAGGCCGTTCTCGGCGGGAGCGACGGCCCGGACCACGCACGGACCTACGACATGAAGCTCTTGATCCGGCCCTTGACCTTGCGACTCCCGGACTTGCGGCCACCGATCTCCGCCGGGTCGCGGATGCGGCGGTGTCGGGGGGTGCGGCTACGATCCGTCACGTGCCAGCCTCAGCCAGCGTCCCCGCGCGCGTCCATCCGCTCGCGGTGGCGGCCCGCCTCATCGTGCTCGCCCTGGTCGCGGCCCTCACCCTCATCGCCACCCGGGATCCCGGCCAGCTCCGCTGGATCGCGTTGCTGCTGGTCGCCGCCCTGCCGGCGCTGTTCGCCCCGGATCATCGGATCGCCGCGCCGATCGGGCGCTTCGCCGAGGCCGCGGTCGTCGGCCTGGCCGCCGGATCGGTGGCCGTGGCCGCGAACGGGACCATCGCCGCGGGGTTCGGCGCGGAGGCGATCCTGCCCTACCTGGTCGTCCCGCTGCTCACCGCCGGTCTGCAGCGCCGGGCCACCGAGGGCGCCGCGCTGCTCGGGGTCGCGACCGTCGCGATGGTCGCCGGCGGGCTCGTCGTCGGCAACGGCGACACGGTCATCCTGCAGCCGGGCTATCTCGCCGCGTGCGGGCAGTGGCTGGTCCTGGGGGCGATCATCACCTTCGCGGCCGACACGATGCGCCAGCTCATGACCCCGGTGGAGAACAAACCGCAACCGTACGCGGAAGCGACCCGCCTGCTGACCCAGCTGCGCAGCGTCGCCCGGTCACTGCCGGGAGCCACGCTCGACCCCGGCGGCATCTCCGAGCACCTGCTGGAGGAGCTCCGCCAGGTCGCGCCCGGCCATCGCGCCGCCGTGCTGTCCGCCAGCGGTGGCGGGCGGCTGGTCGTGCTCGCGCAGACCGGCGCCGAACGGGTCGACTGGGAGGTCACCCTCGACGCCGACTCGGCGATCGCCGACGCCTGGGCCTCGCAGCAGCCGCAGACCGCCTCGCGTTCGCAGGCCCGCTCGCACCAGGGCGGGGACGCCTCGTCGCTGGTCGTGCCCCTGGTCGCCGGGGTGCGCACGATCGGCCTGGTGATCCTCGAGGCCGACGTGCCCAGCGCGTACCCGTCGGCGGTCGTCGCCCGGGTGACCGAGGTGACCGGCCCGGCTGCGCTGCGGCTGGAGGCCGCGCTGCTCTTCGACGACGTGCGGTCGCTGGCGACCAATGAGGAGCGTCAGCGGCTGGCCCGGGAGATCCACGACGGGGTGGCGCAGGAGCTGGTCATGGTCGGCTACGGCATCGACAACGCCCAGGCGACCCTGCCCGAGGGGGCCGACGAGACGGCCGAGGAGCTCCGCACGCTGCGCGGCGAGGTCACCCGGGTGATCACCGAGCTGCGGCTGAGCCTGTTCGAGCTGCGTTCCGAGGTGGATCGCAACGGCGGCCTGGCCGCGGCCATCGCCGAGTACGCCCGCACCCTGGGCACGTCGGCCGGGCTGCGGGTGCACTTCACGTTCGACGAGTCCACCGCCCGGCTGCCCGCCGCCACGGAGGCCGAGCTGCTGCGCATCGCCCAGGAGGCGATCACCAACGCCCGCAAGCACGCCGGTGCCTCCAACCTGTGGGTCACGTGCACGGTCGACCCGCCGTACGCGCAGATCGAGGTCACCGACGACGGCAAGGGATTCGCCGATGATCGTCCGGACGGCCGCTACGGCCTTGCGATCATGGCCGAGAGGGCGGAACGTATCCGGGGCCGACTGGAGATCCGGCCGCGACACCCCAGCGGGACAACCGTTGCGGTAGTGCTCGGAACCTCCGCTCGGCGCGATAGCGTGCGGGATAGCGTTTCCGCACCAGAAGGGGAGTAACCCGAGCATGTCGACCAGTCCGATGCCGACGACCCGCACCAAGGTGCTGCTGGTCGACGATCACGACCTGATCCGTAAGGGGCTGCGGCACGCGTTCGAGCGGGACCGGCAGTTCGAGGTCGTCGGCGAGGCGGCCACGGCCGCCGAAGCAGTCCGGCAGGCCGGTGCTTTGCAGCCGGACGTTGTCATCATGGACCTGCGGCTGCCCGACGGCAGCGGCCTCGAGGCCACCCGCGCGCTGCGCAAGAACAACGCCAACATGGGCATCGTGGTGCTCACCATGTACGCGGGCGACGACCAGCTCTTCGGCGCTCTCGAGGCCGGGGCCAGCGCATTCGTGCCCAAGACGGCCCCCGCAGACGAGGTCGTGGCGGCCGCGCGGCACGCCGCCTCGGCCCCGAGCGCATTCACCGCGGCCGACCTCGCCGAAGCCATGAAGCGGCGCCTGGCACCATCGGGTCCGCAGCTCTCGCCCCGCGAAGGCCAGGTCCTGCGCCTGCTGGCGGACGGCATGAGCGTGGCCGGCATCGCCAAGCAGCTGTTCGTCAGCGAGTCCACGGCCAAGACCCACATCTCCAAGCTGTACGAGAAGCTGGGCGCGGCCAACCGGGCCCAGGCACTGATGACGGCGCTGCGGCTGGGTCTGCTGGAGGCTCCGGACGCTCCCAAGTTCTGATCTGCTCACGGCATCCGCCCGTCACCCTCGCTGAGGGTGGCGGGCGGATCTGTCTTTCCGGGCACGGATGCGGCATCTTGGGCGTTTCCGGGCGCTACTTAATTTCAGCCCTGTCGAGCTAGGCAGTGCTGCTCTGGTGGGCGATATGTCTACTCAATTGCTGCCTGGTTGATCTTGGCCTGGGGTCGGCTGGGTGGGGTCTAGGGGTGAGCGGATAACGGGCCTTGGGTGGGGCGGGTGAGGCGCGCGAGGGGGTCCGCGAGGCGAAGGGCGTCGAGCCGAGAGTCCCGGGCGGCGAGCAGAAGCGGCAGCGGCGAGCGGCAGCGGCGAGCGGCAGCGGCGAGCGGCAGCAGCGAGCGGCAGCAGCGAGCGGCAGCAGCGAGCGGCAGCAGCGAGCGGCGGCCGGCAGTGGTGGGCAGCAGCGGCGAGCGGCGGGCCCTCGGCCGCGAGCACCGGCGACAAGCGGCGGCCGGTGAGCACGGAGCATGGCAATCGGCGGACGACAAACAGCAACGCGGCAGGCGGCGGGGCGACAAGCAGGCGTGGCAGTGACGGTGATCGCGAACCCGGGCGCGAGCAGCGGCGGCAGACGACGGACCGTAAGCCCTCGGCCGCGAGCAACGGCGAAGAGCAGCGGGCGGCAAGCAGCAGCGGCAGCGGCGAGTGGCGGCCGGCAGCGGCGAGCGGCGAGCCCTCGGCCGCGAGCACCGGCGACAAGCGGCGGGCGGTGAGCACGGGGCACGGCAATCGGCGGAGGGCGAGCCCGCGGGCGCAGGCAGCGGGCGACAGGCAGCGGGCGACAGGCAGCGGCGCGGCAAGCGGCGGACGACAAGCAGGGGTGGCGGTGGTCGCGAACCGGGGGCCGCGAGCAGCGGCGGCAGCCGACGGACGCAAGCCCTCGGCTGCGAACACCGGCGCAGAGCAGCGGGCGGCAAGCAGCGAGCCACAAGCAGCGGACGCCAAGCAGCGAGCGGCAGCACGCCCAAGCTGTGAGCGTCAGGCGCGGCCGGCGGTCAGCCGACGAGCGGCGAGGTAGGCCTCGCATCCAAGGCAAAGCCCGAAGGCCGCATTGAGGAAGGCCGCCAGCAGCCCGAGCCCCGCGAACACCACGCCGACAGCTGGAGCACCCGCCAGGTAGCCGATCGAGGCGACAGCCAGGAAGACAAAACCCACCACCTGCGCGAACCGGACCGGCGCGGCGTCCTCCCGTTCGGTCGCCGGACCGAGGCGGGGCGCGACGAGGAATCGGTAGAGCACGGCGTACGGCCCGCGGCGCGGGTCGGCGGCGGTGATCGCGAAGACGGCGGTCTGGGCCAGCGCGAGCCACCCCCATCCGGTGGCCAGGACGACGACGAGAACGAGGGTGGTCAGCGCCGCGGCGAACCGGGGCCCACGCGGGTCGAGCTGCATGGGCTGAGCGTGACACGGCCGGCCGCCGTCGTCCTGGTGAGTCCCATCACCGGCGTGGGGGTGCAGATTCGCAGGTCAGGCGGCTGGGAGCAGCTCGCCGAGCACGGCGATGAGTTGGGCTTTCCCTGGTACGCCGGTGGCGCGCTTGGCGACCCGGCCCTCGGCGTCCAGGACCAGCAGCGTGGGGGTGCGCCAGATGCCCAGCGCGCGGACCGCGTCCAGGTGGCTCTCGGCGTCCACCTCGACGTGCCGTACGCCGGGGAGCAGGGCGGCGACCTCACCGCTGACCCGCCGGACAGCCCGGCACGGCGCGCAGAAGGCGGACGAGAACTGCAGCAGCGTGGCCTGCGCGGGCTCGACACCCAGCTGCGCCAGCAGGGCAGGATCGATCCGCTGCCCGGCGGCCCCGGCATCCCCACCCGAGCCGGCATCACCCCGCGAAGAATCAGCGCCAAGCCCACCCGAACCGGCGTCACGCCCAGCCGAGCCAGCATCACGCCCACCCGAGCCAGCGTCGCCCCCGGACGCATCCGGGTCACGCTCAGACGAGAGCCCACCCGCCAGACCGCTCGAGCCGACGACATCAGCCGCCGCCCCGCCGAACGCCGACTGCTCAGCAGCCGGCCCCGGCACGGCCAAAGCCGCTCCCCCAGCAGAAACCGAGCCTCCCGCAACGAACCGCCCGTCGGTCCGCCGCCGCCACATCCCGGCCGCCGTCCCCAGCACAAGGACCGCCGCAACGACGATCAGCCCGGTGGTGTCCACCCGCCAACTCTGGCACGCCCCGCACCCGGCCGCGATGTGACCTACGACGCCGACTGGTACGCGCTCGCCTGCAACGAGAACAGCTGCGCGTAGATCCCCTCGGCCGCCATCAGCGTCGCGTGGTCGCCCTCCTCGACCACCTCGCCGTGGTCCAGCACGAAGATCCGGTCCGCTTCCCGCACGCTGGCCATCCGGTGGGTGATCAGCACGACGGTACGGCCCGCGGCCAGCTCCCGGAGCCGCTGGTAGACGTCGTGCTCGGCCCGGGCGTCGAGGTTCGCGGTCGGTTCGTCGCAGATCAGCAGCGGGGCGTCGCGGTAGAACGCCCGGCTCACCGCCAGCCGCTGCCACTGTCCGCCGGAGAGGTCGGCGCCGTCGGTGAAGTGCCGGGACAGCAGCGTGTCGTACTGGCGGGCGAGTTCCATCACGAATTCGTGGGCGTCTCCGGCCCGGGCCGCGCCGAGCACGCGGTCGGGTTCGACGCTGTGGTCGTACCGTCCGATGGTGATGTTGGCCCGCGCGGAGAGCGGCCATCGGGTTGGTTCCTGCATCACGACCGCGACCTGGCCGCGGACGGTCTCCGGGTCGTAGCGGGTGAGGTCGACGCCGTCCCAGCTGATGCTGCCGCTCTGCGGCTGGAACAGGCCCGCGAGCAGGCTGGCCAGGGTTGATTTGCCGGAGCCGTTCTCGCCGACCAGCGCGATGATCTCGCCGCGGCGCAGGGTCATGCTGACGTCGCGGACCGCCGGGCGTTCGGCGTCGGGATAGCTGAACGTGACCTGGTCGAGCCGGATCTCCCGGGACAGCGCCGGCACCGCGGCGCCCGAGCCGGACTCGGTGCGGCTCAGCGACAGGTCGCAGAATCCCTGGAAGTCGGCGAAGTACAAACCCTGTTCGAAGACCCGGTTGGCACTGTGGGCGAGTTCGGTGAGCTTGCCGATCCCCATGCTGATCGCGTACGCGGCCGCGCCGCCCACCGCCAGGTCCATCCGGCCGGTCCACAGCAGCCAGAGCAACGTGGCGTAGGTCAGCCCGGTGGCGACGCTGCTCAGCGCAGTGCCGGCCAGGTTGGTGCGGATCTGCCGGGTGGTGATCCGGATCTCTTCGTTGGTGGAGACGGCGAGCAGCCGCCGCACCTCGGCCAGCAGAAACTCCCGCACCGTGAACGCCCGCAGCTCGGGCGCGGGCTCCCGGGCCGCGAGCAGCTCGGCGAGCATCCGCTGCCGTCGCCAGACGGCGATGAGCCGCAGCATCCGCCGGTACCGCAGCCGGGCGGAGCGCACGGCGGCCCACCCGATCGGCAGCACCGCGAGCACCAGCAGGGGCAGCAGGACCGGGTGCAGCACCGCCAGCACACCGGCCGCGGCGGCCAGGCCGATCAAGTTGGTGCCGAGCTCGATGGCCCGGTCGACGAGGTACTGGGCGGCGTCGATGCCCCGGTCGCGGGCCCGTTCCATGGCGTCGCGCCAGCCCGGGTCGTCGAAGGTGGACAGGTCGACGCGGGTGGTCAGATCCAGCAGCCGCATCTGGGCGGCCTGGGAGACCTTCGGGGACAGCCGGCCGTTGGCCGCCGCCCCGGCGGACGTCAGCACACTGCGCACGGCGGCCGAGCCGACGAGCAGAAGCAATGAGGGTACGGCGGCCCGCACCCGTTCCGGCGTCGGTCCCTCGCGCAGCAGCCCGTCGAAGACACCGACGACGCTGATGAGCCCCACCGCACTGGCGACTCCCGCGGCGAGCTGGAACGTGACGACGGCGATGGTGGTCCGCCGGCTCGCCTGCCAGGCCAGCGACCAGGCCGAGCGCAGCAGCCGGGGCAGGCGCCGCAGCATCCGCACGAACGTGGTGTTGGCGGCCTCCTCGGTGCTGGTCAGCCAGTACGGCAGGGCCAGCTCCGCGTCGTCGGACCACTCACCGTCCCCACCGGAGTCCAGGCCCACATTCGGCACCCGCCCGTCGCCCGGTCCAGCCGCCTCGGACGGCGGTGTCGGAGTCGGAGGGTCCTGCTGCTGGATGGCGTCCTGCATCGACGGCTCCCGTCCCGTGGGCTCTCAGCCGTTCCTACGCCTCCTCAACACAGCGTGTCCATCCCCATACCAGGAGTGAGGACTCATTCACGGTTGCAGCAGCTCGGTCAGCTGGGCCGCCTTGGTCTCCCACCGCCATTCCTTCTCGACCCACGCCCGTCCGGCCGCGCCCATCGCGCGCGCCCGCGCCGGGTCGGCCAGCAGCTCCGCCAGCCGTCCCGCGATCGCCGGCACGTCACTGCCGCCGACCACGTAACCCGTCTCGCCCTCCCGGACCGCGTCCGGCGCTCCCCCGGAGTCACCGGCCAGCACGGGCAGACCGGTCGCCGAGGCCTCGAGGTAGACGATGCCGAGACCCTCCACGTCGAGCCCCGCGCCCCTCGTGCGGCACGGCATGGCGAACACGTCACCGGCCGCGTAGTGGGCCGGCAGCTCCTCCCAGCGGACCGAGCCCGTGAACACCACGTCCCGCTCGACGCCCTCGGCCCGGGCCAGGGCCTGGAGCTTCTCCCGGTACGGGCCGCCGCTCACGATCAGCAGGGCCGCGCCCGGGACCCGGCGACGGATCGTCGGCAGCGCGCGGATCAGCATGTCCTGGCCCTTGCGTGGCACCAGCCGCGACACACAGACGATCACCGGGCGGTCGCCGAGCCCGTGCCGGGCGCGCACCTGCGAGCCGTCCACCCCCGGGTGGTACGCGTCCACGTCCACCCCCGGTGTCAGCCGTTCCAGCGCGGTCAGGCCGTGCAACGCCCGGTCCAGCCGCACCCGCTGGAACTCCGTCAGGTAGGTGATCACGTCGTTGCCGCGGGCGATGCGGCGCAGCAGCTGGCGGGCCCCGGGCAGGGCGGCCCAGCCGATCTCGTGGCCGTGGGTCAACGACACCGCCCGCTCGATGCCCGCGCGCCGCCGCAGCCCGTCCGCGAGCAGGCCCAGCGGTGCCCCGGCCCCGAACCAGACGCTGTCGCAGCCGTGCGACCGGGCGATCTCAGCGGCCCGCCGGGCGACCGCCGGGGTCGGCAGCAGCACAACGGTGTCCTCCCGGACGACTTCGAACGGCTGCTCGGCGTCGAACTCCGCCGCGCCCTTCCAGGAAGACGCGTAGGCCACTACCGAGCCGGCAGGCTGGCGGACGGCAAGGTTGTGCACGAACTGCTGGATGCCGCCCGGGCGCGGCGGGAAGTCGTTGGTCACCAGCAGGGTGCCGCCCATCAGCGTTCCCCCCGGGCGTACGCGCGGGCGGCGGCCATCCGCTCCACGGTGGACGGGTGCGAGGCGAACATGACGTGCTCCCAGGTCGGCGGGTCGGGGTCGGAGAGGTTCACGGAACCGAGCCGGCGTTGCATGGCCTCGAACGTCGCCGCGTCGCCGGTCAGCTCCAGGGCGTGCGCGTCGGCCCGGGCCTCGATCCGCCGGGAGACCAGCGCCTGGACGGGCCCGCCGACCACCCCGGCCACGCTCACCAGGGCCAGCAGCAGCGCGATGGTCCGCGGCTCCCCCATCGACTCCGTGCCGGCCAGCCGCAGCAGCCAGCCCAGCGAGCCGAGCAGGTAGAGCGCGATCACGGCAGCGGCCGCGCCCAGCGCGCCGATGATCGTGCCGGTCACCACGTCGCCGCGCGCGGCATGACCCAGCTCGTGCGCGGTGACCGAGACGACCTCCTCGGGGGTGGCCTCGGTCAGCATCGTGTCGTAGACGACGATCCGCCGCGTCGGCCCGAAGCCGGACACGTACGCGTTCACGGCCCGCGTGCGGCGGGAGGCGTCGGCGACCAGCACATCGCGCACCGGCACGCCGTCGCGGGCGGCGAGGCTCATCAGCTCGGTGCGCAGCGGGCCCTGGGCCATCGGGGTGAACTTGTTGAAGATCGGCTCGACGAGCACCGGCAGCACGAACGACAGCAGCACCACCAGCGCCGCCGCCCCGGCGGCCCCGAAGGCCCACCACCAGCGCGGGGCGAGCCGGGTCACGGTGAAGAAGCCGAGCAGGGCCAGCCCGCCGATGACCGCACCGACCGCGTAGGACTTGGCCAGGTCGACCGCCCACGAGCCCCAGGTCTGGGTGGAGATGCCGTAGCGCACCACGATGGTGTGCCGCCAGGCCGCGAACGGCAGTGTGAGCACCTCGACGACCAGCACGATCACGAGGCCACCGAGGACGGCCCGGGCGATCCAGTGGTCGCCGAACGGGCGCCCGACCAGGGACACCAGTCGCGCACCCAGCGGTGTGAGGCCGAGCACCAGGGCCGCCAGGAGGCTGACCGCCATGGCGCCGTACGAGCCCGGGCGCAGGTCGGAGTGGAAGGCGCGGGCCCGTTGCACCTGGTCGCCGGGCAGGCCGCGCAGGGCTTCGAGCTGGTCGGCCCGGGGCGCCGGCGGCCGGTGCCACGGGACCACTGTCGCCGCGTACGCGATCAGCACCACGACGAGCACACCGAGCGCGCACGCCGCCCAGAGCCGGGGAGTCATCGAGCCATCCTAGAGATGGTGATCACGCCACGTGGCGGCGGCGCGGGTAGAGCGGCACGGAGACCGGCGGGTCCGGCGTCTCCAGCAGCTCCACCTCGAAGCCGGCCAGCTCGAACGTCTCGATCGCCCGCAGCTCGCCGGGGGTCAGGTCGGCGATGCCGTCGGGGGTGTCGTACAACGTGCTGACCAGGCATCCGTTGCATTCATCGGTCCGCTCGGCGCAGCGCCCGCAGTCGATGATCATCATTTCCTCCGCATCGTGGGGGGTGCGGCCCGCGCAGGGGGAAGAGGAGCTGTCGCGGACCGACCACCATCGGTGACAGTCACGCTATGGAGGGGGTATGACAAAAATCAGGAGCGGGCGAGCCGGCGCAGCAGTGAGTCGGCTCCCATCGGGTACGCGCCGTGCCGGCGTACGCCGTCGGCCACCTCGCGGTCGGACGAGATCACGACCAGCGGGCGGCCGGCCGGCTCGGCCCGCACGAGCTGGCGGATGAGCTCGTCGGCGGTGTCGCCCTTGTGCGAGAAGAGCACCCGTACGCCGCGCGGGGCGGGCGGCAGCCCGTGCACCCGCTCGGCGCCGTCGAAGACGACCGTGACCTCGTCGCCGGTCTGCGCGGCGATCCCGCCCAGCCCGGTGACCAGACGTTTGCGCTGCTGCTCGAGCGACATCTCGGCGAAGCCGCGCTTGGTGACGTTGTAACCGTCCACGATCAGGTGCGCCCGCGGCAGGGCCAGGAGCTGGTCCAGGCGGCCCGGGTCGTCGGTGTCCTGGGCCCGCGGGCGCGACCGTTCGAGCGCGCCGGGCCGGTCCGCCGCGGTGTCCGCCACGAAGTCGGCCGGCAGCTTGTCGGTCGGGCCCAGCGCCAGCTCGCGCCGCAACCCGGACGCGGCCTGCCCGATCGTCTCCAGCAGCAGCCAGAGGCGGGTCTCGTCGGCCGCCCGGGCGTCCTTGGCGCTCTGCTTGCCGGAGGCAGCCGCCGCCTCCGCCTCGGCGAGACGGGTCTTCAGCCGCCGTACCTCGGCCTCATGATCGGCCGTCACCTTGGCCTGCCGGCCCTTCTCGGTGGCCAGCAGGTCGGCGGCCCGCTTCTGGGCCGCCTGGGTCTCGCGCAGGGCGCGCGCGGTGGAGCGGGCCTCCTCGCGCAGCTGCCCGAGCTCCTCGCGGACCCGGGCCAGCTCGTCGCGCAGCTTGTCGGCCTCGACCTTGGCGACCGCCCGGTCGTGCTCGGCCCGGGCGGCGCGCAGCTCGGCGTCGTGGACCTGGCCGGCGATCGCGGCGACGTCGGCCTCGGCACGGACGGACTCGCCGGCGGCCTCGATCAGCGCGCGCCAGCCCTCCGGCCGGGCCAGATAGGCCAGCGCGGCGACCTCGACCGGGTCGGCCGCGGCCGGTGCCATCCCGGCGGCCACGGCCGCGCCCAGGTCACCGGCGTCGGTGACGATCCGGCCGCTGATCCGCTGCCGGAACAGCGGGTCGGCCGCGAGCTGGGCGGCGATGGCCGGGCCACCGAGCCGGGCCCGGCGGTTGGGAGCGAATTTGGCGACCTTGCGCAACGGTACGGGGGTCTCGTCGGCCGGCAGACCCGTCAGCGCGGCCGCGGCGAGCACGGTGATCCGCTGGCGGACGGCCTCGGGCAGGGTGGGCTCGGGCCCGTGGTCCTCGCCGGCGGCCGGGTCGAGGTCCAGGTCAGCGGCCGGGTCGAGGTCCATGGAAGGGTCAGTGCCCTGTCCAGGGGCCGCAAACGCATCCGCCCGGCCCACGGATGCGCCGGAGGTATGCCCGGCGCCGTCGTCACCGGCCGGTTCCGGAGCACCGTCCGTCGCACGAGCCGCCTCCTCCATGGGGCGGTCGTCGAACGGCGGTGGCGCGGACATTTCTCTATTCTCCCACCGTGGGCAGCGGAAAAGCTTGCGGTAGCAAGTGATGTTTTCCCGCCGCGGGCCGGAGTTTGTCATACCCCCTCTCTAAATTGCCCGTCGTGGCACAACCGGCATACGTGCAGGGCACTCTGGACACCCTCCTGAGCGCCGACGGCTCCGTCGATCCGGCGGCGCTGTCCCTGCGGGACACGACCTTCGTCGTGCTCGACCTGGAGACGACCGGCGGCGCGCCGGACGGCGGCGGCATCACCGAGATCGGCGCGGTCAAGGTGCGCGCCGGCGAGGAGCTGGGGGTGCTCGGCACCCTGGTCAACCCGGGTGAGCGCATCCCGCCGTTCATCACCGTGCTGACCGGCATCACCGAGGCCATGCTGGCCCCGGCGCCGCCGATCGAGGCGGTGCTGCCCAGCCTGCTGGAGTTCCTGCGCGGGGCCGTCCTGGTCGCGCACAACGCGCCGTACGACGTCGGGTTCCTCAAGGCCGCCTGCGCCCGGCACGGGCATCCCTGGCCGCAGCTGCGGGTGCTCGACACCGCCGCGCTGGCCCGCCGGGCGCTGACCAAGGACGAGGTGCCCAACCGCAAGCTCGGCACCCTGGCCCAGTTCTTCCGGGCCGCCGTCCAGCCCACCCACCGGGCCCTGGACGACGCCCGGGCCACGGTCGACGTGCTGCACGGGCTGATCGAGCGGCTGGGCAGCTTCAAGGTGCACACGCTGGGCGACGCCATCGAGTTCGCCAAGGCGGTCACCCCGACCCAGCGGCGCAAGCGGCACCTCGCCGACGGCCTGCCGCACGCCCCGGGCGTCTACGTCTTCCGCGCCGCCGACGAGCGGCCGCTCTACGTCGGCACGTCGGTCGACATCGCGACCCGGGTGCGCAGCTACTTCACCGCCAGCGAGAAGCGGGCCCGGATGTCCGAGATGATCGGCGCCGCGGTCCGGGTCGAGGCGGTGGAGTGCGCCCACTCGCTGGAGGCGGAGGTGCGCGAGCTGCGGCTCATCGCGGCCCACGCGCCGCCGTACAACCGCCGGTCGAAGTATCCGGAGCGGGTCGTCTGGCTCAAGCTGACCGCCGAGGCGTACCCCCGCCTGTCGGTGGTCCGGTCGCTGGCCGAGGACGGCGCCGCCTATCTCGGCCCGTTTTCCTCGCGCCGCACGGCCGAGCTGGCCGCCGCGGGTGTCTACGACGCCGTGCCGCTGCGCCAGTGCACCCACAAGCTGTCGATCAAGACCCGCACGCCCGCCTGCGCGCTGGCCGAGCTGGGCCGGTGCCCGGCGCCCTGCGAGCACGAGATCACCCCGGAGGAGTACGCCCACAGAGCCGCCCTGCCCTTTCGCACGGCCACCTACGGCGACCCCCAGCCCCTGGTGGACGCCCTGCTCGCCCGCATCGAGGTGCTGTCCGACCGGCAGCGCTACGAGGAGGCGGCGGTGATCAGGTCCCGGCTCGTGGCGCTCCTGCGCGCCACCGTCCGGATGCAACGCCTCGGCGCGCTCACCGGCATCAGCGAGCTGGTCGCGGCCCGGCGCAACGACGCGTACGGGTGGGAGATCATCGTGGTCCGGCACGGCCGGCTCGCCGCCGCAGCGACCTCCCCGCCCCGGCTGCACCCCCGGCCGACCCTCGACATGGCCCGCGCCACCGCCGAGACGGTCCTGACAGGACCAGGTCCGGTCCCGGCCGCCTCAGCCGAGGAGACCGAGCGGATCCTGGCGTGGCTGGAACGGCCCGACACCCGGCTGGTGGAAACTTCTGGCGACTGGGTGTCACCGGCGCGTGGCGCTGCGCGCTTCACTACGCTGCTCACCAGGGCGGAAGCCGCGGCGTCGAGAAGAGACTCGTCCGTTCGCTCATCGGTAACTGACCGTTCGGATGACGCTCGCTCGCTTAGGCTGTAGGGAACACGGCGCGCGAAGCCGTGAAAATCGGTGGGATCCGTGCGTACCGTTCGGGGTAAGTGGAGCGGGCCGGGCGGATCGTGCGGTAGATCGGTGAGGGGGTGTCCGAGTGGACGTCGACGCCGGCCACGGCGCCGCCCTTGGACGTGCCCTGTCTCCGTCACCCGCGGAGATCCCACTCTCGCGCCGGCTGCGTTCGTTCCTCAGCTTCCAGGGCAACGACGACGACCCGGTCACCACGCTCACCCGCACCCACCGTCACATCCACCCCTCCGCTGACGCGGGCGTGCTGCGCCGCAGCTATGCCGTCGCGGAGAACATGCACCGCGGCCAGTTCCGCAAGAGCGGCGACCCGTACATCACGCATCCGCTCGCGGTCGCGCAGATCTGCGCCGAGCTCGGCATGGACACCACCACGCTGGTCGCCGCGCTGCTGCACGACACGGTCGAGGACACCAGTTACACGCTGGAGACGCTGCACGGCGACTTCGGCCCCGAGGTGACCCACCTGGTCGACGGCGTGACCAAGTTCGACAAGGCGTTCTACGGCAAGGCCGCCGAGGCCGAGACGATCCGCAAGATGATCGTGGCCGCCGGCAAGGACGTCCGGGTGCTGGTGATCAAGCTGGCCGACCGCCTGCACAACATGCGCACCCTCGACGCCCGCTCCCCCGCTTCCCGGGCCCGGATCGCGACCGCGACCCTCGACGTGCTGGTCCCGCTGTGCGACCGCCTCGGCATCCAGGCCCTCAAGCGCGACCTCGACGACGTGGTGCTCTACCACCTCGAGCCGGAGTCCTACGCCCGCATCGACGAGCACGTGAAAAACCGCCCGGGCTGGGCCGAATACCTCGACGACGTCAAGGCCAAAGCCCAGGTCGCGCTACGCCGCTCGCGGGTGGACGCCAAGGTCATGGCCCGCCCCCGGCACTACTACTCGATCTGGAAGGACACGGTCGCCGGCGGCCACTCGGTCCCGCTGGACCTGCCTCGCATCGCGGTGATCGTCGACGGGCCGGAGACCGACTGTTACGCCGCGCTCGGCGCGATCCACGGCCAGTGGCGTCCGGTCGCCGGCCGGTTCAAGGACTTCATCGCCTCCCCGAAGAACAACCTCTACCGATCGCTGCACACCACGGTGACCGGTCCCGAGGGCCGCCTGGTCGAGGTGCTCATCCGCACGGTGTCGATGCACCGCTGCGCCGAGTACGGCGTCGCCACCGGCTACCGGTACCCCAAGTCGACCGAGGGCGCCGAGGCCGCGGGCGCCGATCAGCTGACCTGGCTCAAGCGGGTTCTGGAATGGCAGGAGGACACCACCGACGCCGGCCAGTTCCTCGCCTCGCTGCGGTGCGACCTCGCCGAGGGCCAGATCCAGGTGTTCGCCCACGGCAACACGTTCGACCTGCCGGCCGGCTCGACCCCCGTCGACCTGGCGTACGAGCTCAGTGCCGACAAGGGTGACGAGACCCTCGCCGCGACGATCAACGGCCGGCTGGCCCCGCTGAGCTCACCCCTGTGCGACGGCGACGTGGTGGAGATCTTCACCGAAACCGACGGGCCCGTCGAGGTGGAGCGGGGCACGGCACCGCGCGGGCCCCGCAAGGAATGGCTCGGCTTCGTGAAGTCGACCCAGGCGCAGATGCAGATCAACCGCTACTTCGCCGAGGAGACTTCCCCCGGCATCAGCATCGCCGACAAGGTCCGGCTGGGCCGCGCGACGATCGGGCTGACCCTGCGCAAGCACGACCGGGGCCTGGCCAGCGAGGTCCCGCTGCGCCGGCTGGCCGAGGAGCTCGGCTATCCCGACCTGGAGACCATGCTGGTGGCCGTCACCGAGCGCAACCTCGAGCCCGATCAGGTGGTCGAGCAGCTCATCGCCCTGGTCGACCACCCGGACTGAGCCCATCGCGCCCGGCCGCTAGCCTGGCGGGGTGAACATCCACCGGCGGTTGCGTGGCGTCGCGTACCAGACGTTCTACCGGCTGCCGCATCCCGTGCGCCGCCGCATCGTCCGCCTGGTCGTGCCGAAATATCTGGTCGGCGCCGTGACGATCATCCGCGACTCGGAGGCGCCCGAGCCCGGCCGGTTGCTGCTGCTGCTGCAGCCGCCCGGCCGCAGCTGGGGCCTGCCGGCCGGCCTGCTCAAGAAGGCCGAGCCGCCGGCGGTGGGCGCGGCGCGTGAGCTGTCCGAGGAGTCGGGCGTGGTCATCGACCCGGACGACCTGATCCCGGCGGTGCCGAACGCGATCGTGCACCCCAAGGGCTGGGTCGACACGATCTTCATGGGTTCGGTCCCGGCATCGACGACCCCGCTGGTGGTCGACGGCGGTGAGGTCCTCGAGGCGGGCTGGTTCCCGCTGGACGACCTGCCCCGGCTGACCCCGAACACAGCGATCGTCCTCGGCGTCTACGGCATGGGCCCGCACGCGGCCCACACCACGTCATGACCTCGTCCGTCGCGGCGGTGGTGCTGGCGGCCGGGGAGGGTCAGCGGCTGCGGCCCCTGACCGAGCGGCTGCCCAAGGCGCTGTGCCCGGTCGGCAACGTCGCCCTGCTGGACCGGGCGCTGACCCGGATCGGCGGCCTCGGCCTGAGCGGACCGTCCCAGGTGGCTGTCAACGCCGCGTACCTGGCCGAGCAGGTCGTCACCCACGTCGGCGACCGCGCGCACCTGTCCGTGGAGCCTGACGGCCCGCTGGGCACGTCCGGCGGTCTCGGCCGCCTCCGGGGCTGGATCGACGGCCGGGGTGCGCTGATCGGCAACGCGGACGCCTATCTGGCGGATCCGCAGCGCGAGCCGGGCAAGGACATCGCGGCGCTGCTGGAGGGCTGGACCGGGGAGACCGTACGGATGCTGACCCGCCCCCTGGCTCCCGGCACGACGGGTGGCTTCAGCGGCCACCGGTTCGCCGGTTTCTCGCTCGTGCCGTGGTCCTACCTCCGCGACCTCACCGATGAGCCGTCCGACCTGGTCCGCACGGTGTGGCGCCCTGCCGAGGCGGCCGGCCGGCTGGAGCTGGTCACCTACGACGGCGTCTACATCGACACCGGTACGCCGGCGGACTACCTGAAGGCCAACCTGCACGCAGCCGCCGGCCTGACCGACCCCACGGCCACGGTGACCGGCCAGGCTGCCGGGTCCGTCATCGGCGCCCACGCCGAGGTCCACGGCAGCGTCACCCGGTGCGTGGTCTGGCCCGGTGCGACAGTGCACGAGGGCGAGTCGCTGCGCGACGCCGTCCGCGCCGGCAAAGACCTCACCGTCCCCGCCTGACCGCGGGACAGCCCGTGGATAGCATGAACCGGTCCGTCCCACTCATCCGCCTCATCGCCGAGGAGAAGCCAGCGTGAACACCGCGATCGTGCACATCGAGTGCGCCACCGACTCCATCCCGGAGGTCGCCGAGGCGCTCGCCGCGCTGCCCGGCGTCAGCGAGGTCTACTCGGTGGCCGGCAACGTCGACCTGATCGCGATCGTCCGGGTCGCCCAGTTCGACGAGATCGCCGAGGTGATCGCGGGACGGATCTCCAAGACGCCCGGGGTCCTGAACACGGAGTCGCACATCGCCTTCCGGGCCTACTCGAGGCACGACCTGGAGGACGCTTTCGCGATCGGCCTGCCCGACGCCGACTGAGCTGCCGGTAACATCCGGGCCGTGCCGTTCGCCGACGAACACCTGCAGGTGGCGGTGGTCGACTATCGGCCGAGCTGGGTGGCGGAGTTCGATGCGCTGGCCGTCGAGCTCGCCGAAGCCCTGGGTGATGCCGCAGTCGCGATAGACCATGTCGGGTCGACGTCGGTGCCGGGTCTGCCGGGAAAGACTGCATCGACGTGCAGGTACGGGTCGCGGTGCTCGACGAGCCTCGCATCGAGGCGCGGTTCCGGACGATCGGCTTCCGGTGCAGATCGGAACCATGGAACCGGCGCGAGGTCTCGGCCGGGCCGGCGTACCGCAAACTGGTCTTCGCGCCGCCGATCGGGGCCCGCTCATGCAACGTCCACGTCCGGGAAAGTCGTGGTGGCAACGCCCGGTACCCCCTGCTGTTCCGCGACTTCCTGCGGTCGGACGACGGCGCGCGCCAGGCGTGGGGGGCTTTCAAGCAACGGCTGGCGATCAGCGTGCCCGACCTGCTGGACTACGGACAGATCGAGGCGCCCGCCACGGACGTCCTGATGGCGGCCGCAGAGCGCTGGGCAGCCGAAACCGGTTGGGCCGTTACCTGACGCTACGGACCTGCTCCGCCCACAGGGCAGAAGCAATCTTCAAGCCGGCGTTCGCCAGCGCTTGGAGACCAACACAGGCGCTTCCCCAGCCGACCACACCTGCAATCGCAGGCGCTCCGTCGTCTGCGGATCCTCGTCCGAGTCGATGCCGGCCAGATAGGCGCGGTCAAGATTGGACTGGGACACACGCAACCGCAGCCAACCGGCCGCCACCGGAAAGCGTGCCGCTTCGGGCTCGAAGTCGGTGCATCCCATGATCACCAAGCGTCCCGACGAGCAGGAGAGACTGGCCTCGGCAACATGATCGAAGTCAACGCTGTCGTCACGCGGTGGCCCGTCCAGCGGCCTTACGCACGATCATCCGGCTGCACCCGAGTGGTGCCACTTCTCGGCTCTGGCGCGAACTGCGTGAATGATCTGGAATGGCGTCCAGGCATCGCGCCAACCCGAGGAGGTAGGTTGCGCGCCAAGGTCAAGTGGCGGGCCGGCCAACGTGGCCCTCTCATTACCTGCGAAGAGGAGTTGCGGCACGCATTCGCGGAGGCGGAGCAGGACGCCGCGCACCTGCCGTTGATCGCTGAGGTGACGCTCGACGATGGCGACTGTCTGTCCGTTGGGCTGGGCCGCGAGGTCTCAGTGTTGAGCTACGTGGGCGCGTCCAAGATGCCGCCGTATTTCAATAGCCAAGGGTCCGTGCGGAGGCGAGACGGTGGAGGCGTGGTTTTCCTCTACTACGGGCACTGGTCGGAGTTTCCGCCATCGGCTGCGGTGCCGACAGCAGACGCCTTCGAAGCGGTTCGCTACTTCTGCGAGCATGGCAGGCTGTCCCCGCTGATCAGCTGGGTCGAGGTGTAACCCCTTCCGCCTCGGAAGTCATGGGCGCGGCCTTCCTGTCTCGGCGGTTACCGGCGCCGTTCGCCAGGTGAGCAGGACTCGCCCACGAAGAAGGTTGAATCCGGCTCGGCGGTGACGACGAGCAGGCGTTCGAGCGACGTCAGCGCATCGGCGACATCGACCCGCCGCTGACGCGCGGCAGCTCGCCGGCCTCCTGCTGGCCCGTGCACCGCAGCGTCGAGACCCCTCGACAAGGCCGGCTCGACGAGAACGCCCTGCGGAGCCTCACCGAGACGGCCCTGGCCGCTCTTCCGCGCCCACCCCGATAGTGCCGCACGACCCACGGCTGCCTGCGGGCAGGAAAAAGGGGACCCCGTGGGGTCCCCTTTTCCGTGCTCGTCGATCAGCGACCGGAGGTGATCTCCTCGCGCTCCTCGCGGGCGGTCACCGGCGGCATGCCCGGTGACACCGGCGCCTCGGCCGGCTTCTCGACCGGGAAGAAGAAGCCCTTCACCGCGGGCGCCAGGGCGCCGAGGCGGTTCATCTTCTTCGGGACGACCCAGCCCGCGTAGTCCAGCGGCAGCGGGTGGCCGTGGTCGTCGACCGGGCCCAGCGGCTGGTGGACCTCGTAGAACCGGCCGTCGGGAGCCCGCTTGATGATGCCGGTCTCCACGCCGTGGGCCAGCACCTCGCGGTCGTGCTGCTGCAGGCCCAGGCAGATCCGTACGGCCAGCCAGTACGCCAGCGGCGGCAGGATCACCAGGCCGATGCGGCCGGCCCAGGTCATCGCGTTCAGGCTGATGTGGAACTTGTCGGCGATGACGTCGTTGCCGCCGGAGATGGTGGCCACGATGAAGAACGTGAACGCCATCGCGCCGACACCGGTGCGCTCGGGTGCGTCACGCGGGCGCTGAAGCAGGTGATGGGACTTGTTGTCCTTCATCCGCCGGGCCTCGAGGAACGGGTACATCATCGGGACTGTGAACAGCGCGCCCAGGCCGACGACGGCCGGCCAGAACAGCGGCGGGATCACGTAGCCGTTGCCGATCGGGATGTCGATCTGCCAGGCCGGCATGAGCCGGACCAGGCCGTCCATGAACATGACGTACCAGTCGGGCTGGCTCGCCGAGGAAACCTCGGAGGCCCGGTACGGCCCGAACAGCCAGATCGGGTTGATCTGGAACAGGCCGGCCATCAGCGCGATGACGCCGAAGACGGCCATGAAGAAGCCGCCCTGCTTGAGCGCGTACCGCGGGAACATGCGCTCGCCGACGACGTTCGAGTTGGTCCGGCCGGGGCCGGGCCACTGGGTGTGCTTCTGCTTGAACACCAGGCCCAGGTGCACGCTGATCAGCGCGAGCAGGCCGCCCGGGATGAGCAGCACGTGGGCGATGTAGAAGCGGCCGATGATCAGCTCGCCGGGGAACTCGCCGCCGAAGACCGACGCCGACACCCAGGAGCCGACGACCGGGATCGACAGCATGATCGCCGAGGCGATGCGCAGGCCGGTGCCGGACAGGCCGTCGTCCGGCAGGGAGTAGCCGGTGAAGCCGGCGAGGAAGCCCAGCAGGAACAGCGCGATACCGATGATCCAGTTGGCCTCGCGCGGCTTGCGGAACGCGCCGGTGAAGAACACGCGGGCCATGTGCACGATCATGGAGGCCATGAAGAGCAGGGCCGCCCAGTGGTGCATCTGGCGCATGAACAGACCACCGCGGACCTCGAACGACAGGTCCAGCGATGACGCGTAGGCGGTCGACATCTCGGTGCCGCGCAGCGCCGGGTAGGCGCCGTCGTACGCGATCTCCTTCATCGACGGGTCGAAGAAGAGGGTCAGGAAGACGCCACTGAGCAGCAGCACGATGAACGAGAACAGCGCGATCTCGCCCAGCAGGAAGGACCAGTGGTCGGGGAAAACCTTGTTGAGCAGGCCGCGAAGGGGGGTGGCGACCTGCAGGCGCTCGTCGAGGCCCTTGGCTGTCTTACCCGGTACGGCTGCTAGATCGAATTTCCGGCGCTTCATGGCCGCTCCCAGAAGTCTGGCCCTACGGCCTCTCGATAGTCCGACGTTGCCACGAAGAAGCCCTCATCGTCCACCGTGATGGGCAGCTGAGGCAGGCGGCGGCTCGCGGGACCGAAGATCGGCCTGGCGTTTTCCGTGATCAGGAACTGCGACTGGTGGCACGGGCAGAGGAGCCGGTTGGTCTGCTGCTCGTACAGGCTGGCGGGGCAGCCGGCGTGGGTGCAGATCTTCGAGTAGGCGACGTAGTTACCCCACATCGCACCCTTGTTCTTGGCATCGCCGTCGGTCGCGGCGCGGGCCACCGAGGCGTCACCGGCGCGCAGGTGGATGAGCAGGGTGGGCGAGTCGGCGTACTCGTTGGTGGCGCCGTGCGGGATGCCCGGGAAGACCGTGATCTGGCCGCCGACGCTGACGTCCTCGGGCCGGATCGGCGTGCCGTCCTCACGGGTGAGCCGGACGAGCTTGCCCTGGTTGGGCACCGGGTCGAAGCCGGTGCGGAACATCGGCGGGTCCTGACCGCGGTCCGGCTTGTGCGGGCTGCGGATGAGGCCACCGATCAGCGGGGCCGCCGCGGCGAGGGCGATCGGGGTCAGGCCCAGCACGACCGCGCCCTTGAGCAGCGGCCGGCGCTGGACGGCGAGCTCGTCGACCGTGAAGAGCATCGTCTGGCCGGTGATCTGCCGGTCCTCGTCGGTGGACATGGCCTCGTGGCGGTCCTGGATCGAGACCTCGTGCGGCAGCAGCTTCTTGGCCCAGGTCAGGATGGCGAAGCCGATCGCCAGCAGGGCCAGGCCGAGCGAGATGCCCAGAATCGGCGTGTAGTAGTCGCTGGAGGTGTGACCCAGCTTGTACTCCCACGGCCACCAGATGTACGCGATCAGGAAGACCAGGCCGGCCAGACCGGCGGCCAGGAACATCAGGGCGATCGAGCGCTCGATGCGCTTCTCGGCCCGGGTGTTCGGCCCCGGGAACTGCGACTCGTACGTGACGATCTCGATGTCGTCCCGGCGAGCGCCCTCACGGACGATCTCGAAGCGCGACAGCCGCGGGTCGCTGAGGTCCAGCGGCTCCTCGCCGGCGCCGTGCGCGCCGTGCGGTTCCTTGACAACGGTCATGACTTCCCCGCAATCCACAGCGCCGCGAAGACCAGGATCGTGATGCCGACGACGAAGATCGCCAGACCCTCG
This sequence comes from Actinoplanes sp. NPDC004185, assembly GCF_053603475.1. NCBI lineage: Bacteria > Bacillati > Actinomycetota > Actinomycetes > Micromonosporales > Micromonosporaceae > Actinoplanes > Actinoplanes sp. NPDC004185. The sequence goes on from NZ_JBSGFR010000058.1 coordinate 38,818, forward strand.
GTGACCGGACCGTACCGGCCCAGGTTGAACAGGCCGCCCGGGTCCTTGTCCTCCTGGAGCTGCATCTTGACGTACGTGATGATCTCGCGCTTCTGGTCCGGGGTCAGCTCGTTGTCGCCGAACACGGGCATGTTCTGCGGGCCGCTGAGCATGGCCGCGTAGATCTCCTCGGTCGTCGCGTCGTGCAGACTCGGCGCGTACTTACCCGAGGACAGCGCGCCGCCGCCACCACCGAAGCCGTGGCAGGAGGTGCAGTTGATCCGGAACAGCTCGCCACCGGCCGCCAGCGCCTCGGGGTTCTCCTCGAGGCTCACGGTCAGGTCGCCGGTCGGGATCTGCGGGCCGCCACCCAGCTCCTGGATGTACTGCCCCAGCTGCTTGGTCTGCGCCTTGTCGAACTGCGGCGGCTTCTGCTCGGCCTGGGCCTCCTGACGGGTCATCGGCATGCGGCCGGTGCCCACCTGGAACTCGACCGAGGCCGAACCGACGCCGATGAGGCTCGGCCCGCGACCCTCGACACCCTCGGCGTTGCGGCCGTGGCACGAGATGCAGCTGTTGTCGAAGAGCGCCTTGCCCTCCTGCGCGGACGCGGAGAGCTGAGGGGTGTCCTCGGCGAACGCGCCCGGGGCGAAAGCGGTGTAGACGCCTCCGGCCAGCGCGAGCGCGGCGAGCATGCGCGCCGCCGCGCCGAGGCGCCGCCGCACCCGGCTCGGCGCCGACCGCCGCCGGTTGAACACCCGGAAACGCCGGCCGGCGGGGGTGTCAGAAGTCATGGGCTGTGTCCTCTGGGTTTTGACCTTGAAACTCACGGGCGGGCGGCTACTGCAGCCAATAGATCATGGCGAACAGCGCGATCCACACGACGTCGACGAAGTGCCAGTAGTACGACACCACGATCGCCGAGGTGGCCTGCGCCGGTGTGAACCGGCCCATGGTGGTGCGGATCATGTAGACGATGAAGGCGATCAGACCGCCCGTGACGTGCAGACCGTGGAACCCGGTCGTCAGGTAGAACATCGAGCCGTAGCCGTCGCCGTTGAGCTTGACGCCCTCGCTGACCAGCGTGCGGTACTCGTTCGCCTGGCCGAGCACGAAGATCAGGCCCATGACGAAGGTGATGGTGAACCAGCGTCGCAGCGCGAAGACGTCACCCTTCTCCGCCGCGAAGACCCCGAGCTGGCACGTGACCGAGGAGAGCACCAGGACCACCGTGAAGGTGGTGGCGTACGGGATGTTGAGCTCTTTGGTGTGCTCCTCCCACATCTCCGGGGCGGCGGCACGGATCGAGAAATACATGGCGAACAACGCCGCGAAGAACATGAGTTCACTGGAGAGCCACACGATGGTCCCCACGCTGACCATGTTGGGTCTCGTCAGCGAGTGGATCCGGCTCTTGTCGATGGCTGCCGCTGTCACGGGCTCATTATTGCCCCGCGATCACTCGAACATGTCGCGGGGGGCCCAATCCGTACCTGGTTCGCGCCCCGTGCGCCGGTGACGGTCGGTCGGGGCCTAGCCTCGAAGGGTGCAGCCAGTCGAAATGCCCACGCTCGCGGCGGCCTCGGGGGATACTGCGCCCCCGCCGTTCAGCGTCGCCGAGATCTTCACCCAGATCCGGCTGACCAGCCTGCTCGCGCTCTTCCTGGTCATCGCCGGTGCCGTCTACCTCTACGGCGTCCACCGCCTGCGGCAGCGCGGCGACCACTGGCCCCGGGGCCGCACGGTCGCCTTCCTGCTCGGCGGGCTGGGCTCCATCGCCGCGGTCACCGTCACCGGCCTTGAGGCATATGACACAACCCTGCTCAGCGTGCACATGGTGCAACACATGGTGCTGTCCATGGTGGGCCCGATCTTCCTGGCCCTCGGCGCACCGGTGACGCTGGCGCTGCGCACGCTGCCCGCGGCCAACCGCAAGATGCTGCTGGCGGTGCTGCACAGCGGGGTCGCCCGGGTGCTGACGTTCCCGCTGGTCGCGTTCGGGATCTTCGTCGCCAACCCGTTCGTCCTCTACTTCACCGGGCTCTACCGGGCCACCCTCGAGCACGCCTGGCTGCACGAGTTCATCCACGTGCACTTCATCGTCACCGGCTGCCTGTTCTTCTGGCCGCTGCTCGGGCTGGACCCGCTGCCCAACCGCTGGCCGTACCCGGCCCGGGCGCTGCTCATGGTGCTGTCGGTGCCGTTCCACACGGTGCTGGGGCTGACCATCATGCAGAGCAAGACCCTGCTCGGCGGCGACTGGTACCCGAGCCTGGGCCTGGACTGGTCGGACCCGTGGAACGACCAGGTGGTGGCCGGCGGCATCCTGTGGGCCGGCGGCGAGATCGTCAGCGTCACGATGCTGGGCATCCTCGTGCTGCAGTGGATCAAGCAGTCCGAGCGCGAGGCCAAGCGGATCGACCGGGCCCTGGACCGCGCGGAGGCCGAGGACCAGCGCCGCGCCGGGGCCGGCCCGGACGAGCCGGCCGGAGTGGGACCGGCGGCGGCGACCAAGATCACAGAGCCGGGCCCGACGGTACGACCACAGCCGGACGCCCGCTGACCGGTTCGGTACGATCAGCGGGCACCTACGAGCGTGGGAACCGGGGCACACATGAGCGACGACAGCAAGCCGCAGCCGGACAAGTACACCGTCCTGCTCTACAGCGACGACCCAGCGGTCCGGGACCGGATCAGGCTGGCCATCGGCGTCCGCCCCGCCGCCGACCTCTCCGTGGAGTTCGTCGACGCCTCCACCTGGGAGGAGTGCCGGATCCTGCTGGACACGTACGAGATCGACCTGATGGTCCTCGACGGCGAGGCGGCCCCGGCCGGCGGTCTGGGCATCGCCCGCCAGACCAAGGACGAGTACGCCGACCCGCCGCCCACCTGTGTGGTGATCGCCCGCGCCGCCGACCGCTGGCTGGCCGCGTTCGCCCAGGTCGACGCGACGCTGGTGCACCCGCTGGACCCGGTGACCACCGGTCAGACCATCGCCGGCATGCTCCGTGGCCGCCGCAACGGCGTGATCCCGCTGGGCACCATGGGCAAGCTGGGCTGAAGCCCCCGTCCAACCACCCCGCCGCCGCCCCTGACCGGACTGAAGGCGAGCCAGCCTCCCTTTCTCCCCCCGAAGGAGTGTGCCCCGCATGGGAGCACCGACCTGGCCCAACCTGCTGAGTGCCCTGCTGCGCTCTGAGGAGCTCTCGGCGCAGGACACCGCCTGGGCGATGGGCGAGATCATGGCCGGCAACGCCACCCCGGTGCAGGTCGCCGGGTTCGCGGTGGCGCTGCGGGCCAAGGGTGAGACCCCCGCGGAGCTGGCCGGGCTGGTCGAGGCCATGCTGGCCAACGCCACGGTGGTCGAGCTGCCCGAGGACGTCCGCGCGGACGCCGTCGACGTGGTGGGCACCGGCGGCGACCGGGCCCACACGGTCAACATCTCCACCATGGCCGCGATCATCACGGCCGCGGCCGGGGTCAAGGTCGTCAAGCACGGCAACCGCGCGGCCTCGTCCGCCTGCGGCACCGCGGACCTGCTGGAGTTCTTCGGCATCCCGCTGGACCTGGGCCCGGAAGGGGTCAAGCGCACGGTCGCCGAGGCCGGGATCGGCTTCTGCTTCGCCGCGCGCTACCACCCCGGCATGCGGCACGCCTCCGTGACCCGCCGCGAGCTGGGCCATCCGACGTTCTTCAACGTGCTGGGCCCGCTGACCAACCCGGCCCGGCCCCGCGCGGCGGCGGTCGGCTGCTTCGACCAGCGGATGGCCCCGGTGATGGCCCAGGTCTTCGCCCGCCGCGGCGACTCCGCGCTGGTCATGCGGGGCGAGGACGGCCTGGACGAGTTCACCACGGCGGCGCCGACCCGGATCTGGACGGTCAAGGACGGCACGGTGACCGAGTCCGTGGTGGACGCGGTCGACTTCGGACTGCCCCGCAGCAACCCGGGTGACCTGCGCGGTGGCGACGCGACGTTCAACGCCGACGCGGCGATGCGCACGTTCGCCGGCGAGAAGGGCCCGGTCCGCGACGCGGTCCTGCTCAACGCGGCGGCGGCGTTCGCGGCCCACGCGCGCTTCCCCGGCACGTTCGCCGACACGATGCGCGCCGGGATCGCCCGGGCCGCGGAGACGGTGGATTCGGGGGCGGCCACGGCGCTGCTCGGCCGATGGGTCGAGGCCGCGAAAGCGGCTAAGGCCGCCGAGTCCGCCTGACGTCACGGAGCGGGCCGGGACGGCCAATATTTTCCTGACACGCCGGGCCGGGTTCCTGACCCGCGTCGCGGCCCATGACAACGTTCGAAGGACATTCGGGTAATTCCACCTTCCGGCGAAGAGGAGCCACCCGTGCGAGATCGAGAACTGCGCTGCGTCATCTGCGACACCGAGATGCCGTTCGAGACGCCACCCTGCGTCGACGGCCATGCCGAGGAGTGCCCCGAGCTGCTCTGCACGCGCTGCGGCGCGGCGGAGATCGTCGCCCCGGTCACCTTCCGCGTGCTGTTGTCCGCGGGCGGGTCCCGAGTGGCCCCCCAGCAGCGCCGGGCCGCCTGACCCATACCCGCCTCACCCCGTGCCCCGGCGCGGGCGCACAGGCCAGCAGAAAGGCCCGCACCCCCGAGGGGATGCGGGCCTTCTGACTGTCGCTGCGTCCCGGTCAGTGCTCGGCCGGGTGCCGGGTGCCGGAGTAGTACTCGAACAGCAGGCCGCAGGCCGCGAAGATCACCAGGATCATGCCCAGGGCGACCAGCCACCACTGCCAGAACACCAGGCCCAGGCCGGCGATCGACGCGGCCAGGGCCAGGCCGAACGGCCAGTAGCTGCCCGGGCTGAAGAAGCCGACCTCGCCGGCGCCCTCGGCGATCTCGCCGTCCTCGCGGTCCTCGGGCCGCAGGTCGATGCGCCGGGCCACGAACCAGAAGAAGCCACCGCACATCGAGCAGAGCAGGCCGGAGAGGATGAGGGCGACGAAGCCGATCCACTCGAGCTTGCCCACCTCGCCGTAGGTGTAGGAGCCGTAGACGGCGGCCGCGCCGAACAGGAAGACGGCAACGCCGGCGAAGATCTTGTATTCGGTCTTCAACTCTGGTCCCTACTTCCCCGCCGCGGTGTTGCCGGACTGATTCCAGGACTGTCCGGTCCGGCGGGTGTCGAATGGCTTCGTGGTCACGGCGAAGCGCTCGTCGCCGGTGTAGCCGATCGCGCCCATCGCGTCCTGGGTGGAACCGCCGGCCTGCTTGGCCGCGAGGAACTTGTCGAACTGCTCCGGGGAGACGACCACCAGCTCGAACTGCATGAAGGCGTGGTACGTCCCACAGAGTTCGGCGCAGCGACCGACGTAGCGGCCCGGACGGTCGAGGGTCACCTCGAAGGAGTTGCGCACGTTGCCCGGGAACACGTCCCGCTTGAACAGCATCTCCGGCACCCAGAACGAGTGGATGACGTCGCGGCTGGTCTCCTCGAAGCGGATCTTCTTGCCCGTGGGCAGGACCAGCAACGGGATGACGTCGCTCGAGCCGAGGTTGGACGCGACCGTCTTGGCCTCCGCGCCGGGTGCGTCGCGGTAGTTGAACTGCCAGTTCCACTTGAACGCCACGACCTCGACGGTCATGTCCGGCTTGGCCGAGAGCTTGTCCACGTCGGTCTGCACGATCGCCGTGTAGTAGAAGAGCACCGCGACGATCAGCACCGGGGTCACCGTGTACAGAACCTCGAGCGGCATGTTGAACCGGGTCTGCACGGGCAGATTGTCGCCACGCTTGCGGTACCGGATGATGCACCAGAAGATCAGGCCCCAGACGAAGAACCCGACGACCAGCGCCGCGATCGTCGAAGCGATCCAGAGGTCGTACATCTTGTGGGCCTGCAGACTGATGCCGTGCTCGGGCCAGCCGAACCCGCCGAAGGCGCTTCCGACGCTGTCCACCGAACAGCCCGACAGCAGGGCCAGCAGCATGGCACCACCGACACCGAGCCCGGCGAGCCGTACGACACGCGGCCGTGCGACCGAACTCCTTGAGACCACCTGCTCCTGCCTCCCTAGAGCACCGCCCGGTGCGAAATCCGGACACCGGCGGCAAGGTGTCACCGACGGTCGCACACTACTCGACCTGGCCCTGCCACCCGCTGACCGGGGGTCGGATCTTCGGCGTACCCGCGAAACGACTGATCATGTGGACGATACCGTTCGGAAGGTGGAATTCATGGCCGATCCCGCCGGTGCGCCCGCCTACCTGGACGCGGCCAGCGCCGCTCCCCCGCATCCCGTCACGCGGCAGGCGCTGCTCGCCGCCCTGGCGGACGGCTGGGCCGATCCGGACCGCCTCTACACCGCCGGCCGGCGGGCCCAGCAGCTGCGTGAGGCGGCGCAGGGCAGCGTCGCCGAATCCCTGGGGGTACGGCAGGACGAGGTGTCCTTCCTGTCCTCGGGAACGGCCGCAGTGCACGCCGCTGTCCTGGGCGGACTCGCCGGGCGGGCCCGGGCCGGCCGGACGCTGGTCCACTCGGCGATCGAGCACTCGGCGGTGCTGCATGCCGCGGCCCAGGCCGGTGACGCGGTGCCGGTCGGGGTCGACCGGGCCGGCCGGCTCGATCTGGACGCCTGGCGCACGGCGGTCGGCGCGCCCGGAGTGGCCCTGGCCAGCCTCATCAGCGCCAGTCACGAGGTCGGCACCGTGCAGCCGGTGGCCGCCGCCGCGGAGGCCTGCGCGGAGCACGACGTGCCGCTGTTCGTGGACGCCGCGCAGTCGATCGGGCGGGTGCCCGTGCCGCCGGGCTGGTCACTTCTGACGGCCAGCGCGCACAAGTGGGGCGGTCCGCCGGGGGTGGGTGTGCTGGTGGTGCGCAAGGGGGTGCGGTGGCTGTCGCCGTACCCGGGTGATGATCGTCACCGGCCGCGGCCGGTCGGCGCGCTCGATCTGCCGGCCGTCGTCGCGGCCGCGGCCTCGCTGCGGGCCGTGCTGGCCGAGGCGCAGACCGAGGCCGTGCGGCTCACCGCCCTGGTGGAGCGGATCCGGGCGACCGTCGCGGCCACCGTGCCCGACGTCGAGGTGGTCGGCGATCCGGTGCAGCGGCTGCCGCACCTGGTCACCTTCTCCTGCCTGTACGTCGACGGCGAGGCCCTGCTGCACGCGATGGACCGGCACGGCTTCGCCGTCTCCTCGGGCTCGTCGTGCACCGCCTCGACGCTGCGGCCCAGTCACGTGCTGGAGGCGATGGGCGTGCTCAGCCACGGCAACGTACGGGTGTCGCTGCACCGCGGGACCACCGACGAGGAGGTGGACCGCTTCCTGGCGGTCCTGCCCGGGGTGGTCGCCGGACTCCGGGCGGAGGCGGGGATGTGATCGAGGTGGACTCGCGGGGGCGGCGCTGTCCCCTGCCGATCATCGACCTGGCCAGGCGGCTGCCGGCGGTGGCGGTCGGCGAGGTCGTGCGAGTGCTGGCGGACGATCCGGCGGCGGCCAACGACATCCCGGCCTGGTGCCGGATGAAGGCCCAGGAATATCTGGGCAGCCCGGCGCCGGACGTCTACGAGGTGCGCAGACTCAGGTAGTCAATGACCGGGCCGACCGGCTCCTCGGCCAGGAACGTGTCCACCACCAGCCGCGGGCCCAGGTACGGCTCGTACTCGGCCTGGCGTTCCAGCACGCGCACCCAGTCCGGGATATAGTCTTCAGTCCGGTTTTGGGCGGCGGGTGGGGCGGTTGGATGGCCGTCGTGGGCGCGGGCGGCGAAACGGCTCTCGACCCGGCGGCGGTGCTCGGCGTCGTCGCCGCAGACCACCTCGACGACCCGCAACGGGACGTCGAGGCGTTCGGCGAGCTCGACCCAGTGCTGGCGGGCCGCCTTCACCGGGTTCACCGCGTCGATGATCACGTGGTGGCCCATCCGGAGCTGGGCCTCCGCGAGCGCCGCCACCACCCCGTACGCGGCATAGCCGGGCCGGGGCTCGGTGACGTCGTACGCCCGCATGGTGAAGTCGACCGTGTCGACCGCCAGCACGGCAGCCGGCAGCGCCGCCCCCACCAGCCCGGCCAGGGTGCTCTTACCCACCCCGGGCAGGCCGGCGAAGACGGCGAGGGTCGGCATGCGCGGCTCAGACCGTGGCGGGCAGGTACGGCTGGACGTCGGCCGCGGCCTGGTCACCGTAGGAGTCGGCGAGGCGCTTGAGGAAGAAGTCGGCCTTGATGTCGTACTCCTGCGGGCCGACCGTCTCGAGCACGAGCGCGGCGACCAGCGAGCCGACCTGCGCGGCCCGTTCGAGGCCGACACCCCAGCCCAGGGCGGCGAAGAAGCCGGCCCGGAAGCCGTCGCCGACGCCGGTCGGGTCGTCCGGGACGACGTCGCGGGCGACCGGCACGTGGATCCGCTCGATGTCGCGGCCGGTGATCTCCACGCCGTCCTTGCCCAGCGTGGTGACCCGGATCTTGACCTGCTCGAGCACCTGCTCGCCGGTGAGGCCGGCCTTGGACTCCAGCAGCGAGCGCTCGTAGTCGTTGGTCAGCAGGTATTCCGCGCCGGTGATCAGTGTCAGCACGTCGCTGCCGTCCATCCGGGCGAGCTGCTGCGACGGGTCGGCGGCGAACGCGAAGCCACGGGCCCGGCACTCCTGCGAGTGGCGGATCATCGCGGCCGGGTCGTTGGCGCTGACCAGCACCAGGTCGAGGCCGCCGACGCGGGCGGCGACCGGGGCCAGCTCGATGTTGCGGGCCTCGCTCATCGCGCCGGCGTAGAACGAGGCGATCTGGTTCAGGTCGTCGTCGGTGGTGCAGACGAAGCGGGCCGTGTGGGCGACCTCGCTGACGTGCACCGAGTCGCAGTCGACCCCGTGCCGCTCGAGCCAGGACCGGTAGTCGGCGAAGTCGGCGCCGACCGCACCCACCAGGATCGGGCGCAGGCCCAGCTTGCCCATGCCGTAGGCGATGTTCGACGCCACGCCGCCGCGCCGCACGACCAGGTCGTCGACGAGGAACGAGAGCGAGACCTTGTGCAGCTGGTCGGCGATCAGCTGCTCGGCGAACTTGCCGGGGAAGTGCATCAGGTGGTCGGTGGCGATCGAGCCGGTAACGGCGATCTTCATGTCGGCCCTCGAGGTCGGGTGCGATTACCGGGTGAGCCTACCGGCCGTCGGCCCGGGCGACACCCGGGCGTCATCTGCCGGACATGGTTCCCCGGGCCGGCCCATGGTCGCGGGCCGGCCTGGTTTTCCGCTCGAGACATGGTCGAGGGCCGCCCCCGGTCACGGGAACGGCCCTCGGCGGAGTGGATCAGTGGAACGAGTCGCCGCAGGCGCAGGAGTTCTGCGCGTTCGGGTTGTCGATGGTGAAGCCCTGCGCGTCGATGCGGTCCGCGAAGTCGATCGTGGCACCCGCCAGGTACGGCGAGCTCATCCGGTCGACGACGACCTCGACACCGTCGAACTCCGCCACGATGTCGCCGTCCAGCGAGCGCTCGTCGAAGAAGAGCTGGTAGCGCAGGCCGGAGCAGCCACCGGGCTGCACGGCGATGCGCAGGCGCAGGTCGTCGCGACCCTCCTGCGCGATGAGACGCTTGACGTTGGCGGCCGCGACGTCGGTCAAAATGACGCCGGTCGGCGCGGCCGTGGTGGCCTCGGTCGACTCGGTGTGCGCTTCAGTGGTCACGTTGCGGTTCTCCTGCCGGTCCGGTGATGTGCCGTACCGGCCAACGCTAACGCTGTCCGGGCTTATTCCCAATCGCCGGCGCCGAGATGTCGGACACCTGGTCATCTGCTCCATTGCCGGGCGAGCCCGGCGGCGACCTCGCGCAGGCCCCGGGCCGGCTCGGCCAGCGCCTGCTCCTCGGAGCCGAAGTGCTCGATCAAGGCGTACGTCTCGGTGACCCCGGCGCTGGCCGCCTCGCGGTGACCCGTCTCGTTGCGCCCGGCGATGACCACGCAGGGCAGGCCCCGGTCGCGGGCGCCGTTGGCGATGCCGGCGGCGACCTTGCCGCGCAGCGACTGGTGGTCGAACGAGCCCTCACCGGTGATCACCAGGTCCGCCGCGTCGAGCTGCTCCTCCAACGCGATCAGGCCGGTGACCAGGCCGATCCCGGAGACGACCCGGCCGCCGAGGGCGAGCAGGGCGGCGCCGATCCCCCCGGCCGCGCCGCCACCGGGCAGGCTGCGCAGATCCTCGACGCCGAACGCCTGCTCCAGCACACCGGCGAAGTGGTCCAGCGCCGCGTCCAGCCGCAGCACGTCCTCGCGGGTGGCGCCCTTCTGCGGGCCGTAGACGCTGCTGGCGCCGTGCAGGCCGACCAGCGGGTTGTCGACGTCGGTGGCCGCCACGAGGCGTACCTGGCGCAGCTGGGGCTCGCCGGCCAGGGCGGTCGCGGTGACCAGCGGCGCTCCCCCGTACGGCAGGGCGTAGCCGCTCACGTCGACCGGGCCGGCACCCAGCGCGGCCAGCATCCCGGCGCCGGCGTCGTTGACCGCGGAACCGCCGAGCCCGACGACCACCTCGGCCGCGCCGGCCTCCACCGCGGCGGCGAGCAGCAGGCCCAGCCCGTACGAGGTCGCGCCGTTGACGTCCCGCTCCTGCTTGCTGAGCAGATGTAGGCCGCAGGCCTGGGCGCTCTCGACGTAGGCCTTGTCGCCGACCAGCAGCACCTCGCCGCGGGCCGGGCGCCCCAGCGGGTCGACGGTGTCGACCGGGAGGCGGCGGCCACCGAGCGCGGTGCTCAGCACCTCGACGAAGCCGGGACCGCCGTCGGACAGCGGGCGCAGCACGGTCTCGTCGTCCGGGGCCGTCTCGTGCCAGCCCTCGGCCACCGAGGTGGCGACCTCGGAGGCGGTCAGCGTGCCGGCGAACTTGTCGGGGCAGATCAATACGCGCACGGGGAGAAAGTACAGGCATCACACAGGTTGGGGTGTCACGCTCGGTTGCATGGCCACTCTCATGCAGCGACTGCAGATGTTCCTGCGCAGCCCGCAGGGTCAGAAGATCGTTCAGCAGGGTCAGCGTCAGCTGGCCAAGCCGGAGAACCAGGCGCGGCTGCGCAAGCTCGCGACCAGGTTCCAGAACCGCCGGCGCTGAGTGCCCTAGGCCGCGTTTCATAAAGCTTTGAGCCATTGGTTGATGGCGGCGACGGTGAGGGTGGCTTCGTAGCGCACGGCCAGCTTGTCGTATCTGGTGGCCATGG